>JAGGWR010000124.1 GCA_021163445.1 Candidatus Tharpella aukensis | reverse complement strand
CTCTTAAGATATCCATCCAGACTTTGAACATGATCGGTTCGATTTTAAAGGCGGTGTTGAACGAGCAGAAGATGAATCCGTTTTCCGGTAGGCCGCAGCTCAAACGTTGGGGGCGCGGGCCGATAGGTGCGCGGTCGGCGACCATGAAACAGTCGGGCAGGTAGATGATCTTTTCACTGTAATAAGATTGCCTGTTCGGCGGAATCACGATCTCATCAGTGATCAGGTAATCGATGAATTGGGCTCCGGTGGTGCCTGGATAAGCTAGGTATGAGACCTGTATAGGAGCTGGTTTAAAGGCGCAGATGCCAAGTCGTTCTTTGCTCGTATGACCCATCAGTTCGACTAGGATGTGAATGCCGTCGGCCTGAATTCTTTGAGCACAGGCATGGTTGCTCATTTTTTGTAAATCAACAAAAACGTCACAATCTTGACTAATGCGTTTACGATAGTCGCTGCCGTCATCGGAGCCACAAGAGTAGGCGCTTATGTGAAATTGGTTACGGTCGTGGAGGCGAAAGAGATTGAGCATGTTATGGGCGACGGGATGATCCTGATAGTCGCAAGAGAGATAGCCGATCTTGATTATGTTATCTGTACTCAAGTTTGGCGATAACTTTTTTGTCGGGTCGACAAGTTCGGAAAGAGCCGTGCTCCAGCTCTGGGCAATGCTCAGATTGCGGTTTGAGTCAAGACTGTGCGTTAGATGGAGAAACGGTGATTCTTCAGGGGGTTGGTGTTTTTGTAAGGAACTGGTAGTGATTTTATCAATATCGGACAGGGCTTGTGCTAAAGACGACCAGGAGCAGGTGCTTTGCAGTAACTTGATAAGTTGTCGCCGGGCTCCTGGTAGTTCAGGGTTTAGTTCTAAAGTTTTTTTATAGTAGATTATGGCTTCGTCGACGGCGCCTAAGTTTTGTAAGCTGGTTGCCAGATTATGGCAGGCTTTTATATGTTGTGGATCCAACTTCAAAGTTTTACGAAAAAGATTACTTGCATTCCGGTAATCTTTTTCCGCAAAGCATAGTAAACCTAAATTATTTAACGCCGTTGTGTAGTTTGGCTGTTGTTGCAGGGCTTTGAGGTAGGCCCGGCGGGCGGCAGTGAACTCATACTGGCGTTGCCGGCAGAGGCCAAGGCGATTCCAGGCCTTAGGGTTAATCGGTTGCAGTTTTATGGCTTTGTCGTAGGCTGTGCCCGCTTTTTGGTACTTGCGTTGTGAATACCAGCTGTTTCCCAGATTATAATAGTATTGTGCGGCGGTTGGATTGTATTTTATTGCTTGTTGAATCAGTTGAGCAGCTTCGTTATAGTTACCTGCTTGGTGGGTAACAACGCCAAGTAGATGGAAGGCTTCGGCGTGTTCCGGATAGCGGCTGAGTATCTCTTTGCAAAGATCTGTGGTATTTTCTAAATTCCCGGAGCGGTAGGCAATAACGGCTTTTTCCAGATTTTTTTGCAAATTGTAAGACGGGTTCATTGTCTGTCAGCCTGTTGCTTCCGGTTTCGTATTAGTCTGTCGCGCTGGTAATTTGTGATGCAGTGTAGCTGTTTTTATTAAATAAATCAACCGGAGGCTGCTCGAAAATGCTCTTTTTCTCCAGTTCAGCGCACCGTCGGCACTTTCTTCGGCCGTTATTTATTGCAATATCGGTTACAGTAATATATGTTGCAATAATTCCAGGTGTGCAAGGGAGAAATATTATGAAGTTTTACGATCGTGAAAGTGAAATAGAGTCAATCTTGGAAAAAAATACCGGCGGGTTCCTGGATCGACTTGAAAATGAGTACAATATTATTAAAAGGGTGAAACCTGTTTTTGCCAAAGAGAAAAGTCGAACTTAAAAACACCTCATAGAAGATAACTTTTTAAGTTTTTGGTTTAGATTTATTTACAAATATAAAAGTGCGGTTGAGATTGGCGCTATCATTAAGTGGAATGAAAAATTTACAAATTCTGAAACATAAATTTGGTGCTGAACTGGAGTTTGAATTTTATAACGAAACAATCGGAAGAAGATATCATTATTCTCAGCATCCTTTATTAAGTTGTAACTATTTTCTGCTTCTGAATGGTAAGATTATTTCTTATATTGATCTTATGGATGAAAATGTGCAGCTGGGATTCCTAAATCATTGGATTTTGGAACCAAAGAGAACCAAGCTAGCAAAAAAAATTCCGATTTTAGCAAAAAAGACCATTTATTTAAGCTACATTTACATTGAAAGATCTTTTCGCGATCAGCATTATGCAAAGTTTTTTCTTAATCAGGTGTGTGAAAAACTAAAATCTGATTTTGATTCTATCTGGCTCCGAAGAGAAACTGGTTCCGGAATTTTCAGAAAAACTGAATTCCTTTATTTCTGGGAGGCGGTAGAAAGGCTTGCAGGACTTGAAGAGGTTCGCAAAATTTACGACCAGGAGCTTCCGTCTAATCTCAAAAAAACAGACCGTGAATTTATGGTGAAAATATTGCGGTGTGCGAAGAGTTCTTGATCTTTACCTCTAAACAGATCCGGATCACAAAAAAATCACTGAATATTGTTGGTTTTCACAGTCGCGATGATATGTGCCGATGCAAAAGTTAATTCTGGGGTGACAAGTTGCAATAATGAAGGACATACGTATGAAAAATATCTTAAATAAGATTGATGAGGCGCAGGCGAAAATAGATGGAATGCGCCCCTTCAGCAGCACAATGAGTCACCAGGTAAAGGAATATTTTCGTATCGGATTTACGTATGCCAGCAACGCGCTCGAAGGAAACTCTTTGACAATTTCGGAAACCAGGGTTGTCATTGAGGATGGTCTGACTGTTGCGGGAAAACCGCTAAAAGATCATTATGAGGCAACTGGACACAGCGATGCATTTGATCATATGTACGCACTTGCTAAAGGAGACGGTATCACGGAAAAAGACGTCAGGAAGTTGCACTCGCTTTTTTATCACCGCGTCAATGAGAAAGATGCGGGAATATATCGAACAGAACCAGCGATTATTACAGGTTCTCAATATCCGTTACCAGCACCCGAGGCGTTACCTGAAAGAATGCGGAAATTTATCAATAATTTGCCTGGTTTGAAAAAAAATAATCACCCTGTTGTCTATGCTGCCAGGCTTCATAAAGAATTTGTTTTTATTCATCCGTTCATTGATGGTAACGGGCGTGTGGCCAGGCTTTTAACGAATGTGGCGCTTATGCAGGCTGGTTATGTTGTCGCTATTATACCACCACTAAAGCGGTCGGAATACATCAGCACTCTTGAAAAATCACATGCAGATGATTCAGATTTAATCGAGTTATTTGCTTTATGCGTATATGAAACCCAAAAAGACTTAGTGCGAATGACCAAAATGTAAATGATTATATCTATCTTTTCGAATTCAAGGTTGACGGTGAAGGCAAGGCATTAGCGCAAATCAAGGCTCGAAACTATCAGGAGAAATATCTGAATCAGGGGAAAAGCATCTACCTTGTCGGAATAGATTTCGATTCGGAAGAAAAAAGCGTATCCGGTTTATCCTTAATATCAGGAGTGTTTAATTATGAATAGTTTGAGATGGGAGGATCTTCCTTGTTACACTTATGATGATTACAAACGTTGGGAAGGTAGCTGGGAATTAATTCATGGTGTACCATATGCCATGAGTCCCGCCCCATCAATTAAACATCAGATGGTTAGCAATAACATTGCTTGGCAACTCCAGGATAAATTAAAGGGTTGTAAAAAATGTCGGGCCTTGCTGCCTGTCGATTGGCGAATTGGAGATTCAACGGTGGTTCAGCCGGATAATCTAGTTATTTGTCATGAACCTAATAATGATGCTTTTATCAGTAAATCACCGAAAATTATATTTGAAATACTATCTCCCTCAAGTGCAAAAAAAGATTCTATAGTTAAATTCAATATCTATGAAGGTGAGGCTGTAGATTATTATATTATTGTCAACCCTGACGATGATATCGCGAAAGTTTATAATTTGAAAGAGGGAAAATATATTAAAGTTGCTGACGCGAGAGATGAAACTTTTACATTTATCTTAGATGAGTGCGCTTTTGATTTTGATTTCAGCACTCTGTGGGCTTAAAGTAGCGTATTATATGATTCGTAACTCATTATTACGCATCAGGGCATGTCCGGTTTTTTCAATCAGCAAAAAACGCAAAAGCCCGCTTTCTCAAAGCATTTCGAGATATCTTGCAATATTGCTATGATCTTTTTTTAAGCTCTGGGCAATTTTGTGTATATGGCTTAGAGTAGGTCGCCATCCAAAAAGAGGTTGTCAACATTTTCTGCCTGTAAAAGGGGAGAAACATTATCTGAATCAATAATTACGGGAATACTTTGGGGGTACCGTTGTAAAAATTTAGCTAAGCCATGCATATGGCGTCGGCGACCGGATTTCACCTCTATTGCGTAGAGCCTATTGTCCAGTTCGAGGACAAAATCGACCTCAAACTTTCCATCCCGCCAGTAATAAAGTTTTCCCTTGGATCTTGTCGCCAGGGATGCACCAACCGCAGCTTCAAAAATACGGCCACGCCAATTATGATCGGTATCGATATCATGGGGATTGTGAAAGCCGTGGATAAGTCCATTGTTCAAGGGGATAATTTTGGGACTGGAAGACCTGATTCGTATTTCCGATCCGGTATATTTGAATAATATCTTAAGCAGAAAAGCCCCCTCAAGAAGCTCAAGGTAATGCTTGATGGTGGTCACATTGCCAGTGTCTTGGAGTTGTCCTAAAATTTTCTGTAAGGAAATTTCCTGGGCCGGATAGGCCATAGCCAATTCAAATGTTTGGCGAAAAAGAGCTGGTTTGTTTATTGAAGTAAGTCCAAGAATATCTTTAAACAGTACGGGTTCAACAATGCTGTTGCGGATAAAACTTTGCCAGCGGTCAAGATCTGTAACCAGCTCGCCGGCAGCCGGGTAACCCCCAAATTTTAAATATTCGTTGAGAGACCATCCCAGGCTGTCTTGACATTCGGCCAAGTTCCAGTGATGTGCATCAATAAGTTCATATCGACCAGCTAAACTTTCCTGCATCCCCTGACGAAGGGACAGGCTTGCCGATCCCAGCAGAACAACTTTAAGGGCTCGGCGATCTTGATCAAAAAGATATTTGATCGCTTGACTCCAGCCCGGGATTTTCTGGATTTCATCAATAACCAGTAGTGATGCACGCCCTTTTTGTTTGGCTCGTTGCCATTGTAAGGCTAACCATTCCAGACTGGGGGCTGCCAACTCATCCGCAGTTACCATTAACGATGAACCCTGCCAGTTTTTGATGATTTGTTTAAGTCCCGTAGTTTTCCCGATTTGTCTTGGGCCGACAACAATTTGCAGGAAGTTGAGTTCTTCAGTTAATCGTTCGTGTAATTTTTTGGTGAAATTTCTGGTAATTATTTTCATGTGCTAACTGTACCATTTTTTATTCTTCCTGTCTACTTATTTTAGGAGGTGTATCTCCTGAAATAGTATCGCCGGGAAAGTGTCGGCAATGGAAATAGCTAAGTGATGGTCTTTTGTTGCTGTTTACAGGCGGTGGTGAGCAAAAGAATGGGGGGCTAAAGAAAGGGGATGCAGAAAAAGAGAGGCCCGAAATATTTTCCGGGCCTCTCTTTTGGACCTGTTTTATGGAATCTTAAACTTTACGAATTGAGCTGTTCACAGGCGAGGATGGTCTGTTTGCAAAGTACAGCGGTGGTAACCGAACCGACGCCAGCCGGAACCGGGGTGATTTTGCCAACGATGGGTTCACAGTCGGCAAAGTCGACATCGCCGCAGTATTTGCCGGGGTTGTCGGGATCTTCATTGATGCCGACATCAATCACAATCTGACCCGCTTTAACGAAATCGGCTTTAACCATTTTGGCGCGGCCGACGGCGGCGATCAGGATTTCAGCTTCCTGGCAGACTTTATTCAGATTTTCAGTGCGGGAGTGGCAGAGAGTAACCGTGCCGTGTTCGCGCAACAGCAACATGGCAACCGGTTTGCCGACAACCAGGGAACGTCCCAGAACAACGCAGCGTTTGCCTTTAATCGGGATGTCGTAGAAGTGGAGCATATCCATGCAGGCGGTCGGCGTACAGGGAGGAAAGCCGGTAAGGTCGTCGGCAAAAACTTTGGCGGCACCGCCTAAAGTCATGCAGTCGACATCTTTTTCGACCGGAATCAGGGCCCGGATTTTACGATCATCAAGGTGTTTCGG
>JAGGWR010000119.1 GCA_021163445.1 Candidatus Tharpella aukensis | reverse complement strand
TTCCAGACCGCTATGCGGCCACATATTATGTAAATAACAAATGGACTTCACTTCACATTATACCTATTTTAGGCATAATGTGAAACTCTTGTAATATCAATTAGTTGCAAGTAGTTACTTAGAAGTCATGGGATGGCTAAGTTAAAATTTCGATAGACAAGATGTTGTGGTTCTCCAGGCGCGAGACCATACATGTAGTATGTCGAGTGTCTGGAGAACCACAACAACGCAGGATATCGGAACTTTTTACGACGCCATCATATATTCGCAGAACATCTATAGTTTGGGAAGGGTAATCACAACTAGACCTTGCCTGCTGAAGGGGATCAATGATATAGGCACGCTGCGCGAAGGCCACGAGGTTTAACCTTGTGGCCTTTTGTTTGAAGGCCTCGCCATTTCGAACCGCCTCCAAGCTCTTTTTTGCAAATACATCAATATTGATGAACTCGTAAAAAATAATAGGATGGCTAAGTAAAAATTTCGATAGACAAGATGTTGTGGTTTTCCCGGCGCGAGACCATACATGTAGTATGTCGAGTGTCGGGGAAACCACAACAACGCAGGATATCGGAACTTTTTACGACGCCATCAATATTTATTTCAGGACATAAACCACTATGATCAATGCATCAAATATCTGTCTCGCCTATGGCAAACGAACCATTTTCAAGGATGTAAACATCAAATTTACTCCCGGTAATTGCTATGGCCTTATCGGCGCCAACGGTGCTGGAAAATCGACTTTTCTTAAAATACTGGCTGGTGATTCAGAAGCTGATAAAGGGGAAATTACTATCGGCAAGGGTTTGCGCCTGGCCGTACTCCGGCAGGATCAGTTTGCTTTTGATGAAGAAACCGTATTCAACACCGTAATCAAAGGTCATGAGCAGCTCTATACCGTCATGTCTGAACGTGAAGCGATTTATGCCAAAGAGGAGTTCACTGAGGAAGACGGCATCCGCTCCGGCGAACTCGAAGCAGAATTTGCCGAGATGAATGGCTACGACGCCGAATCGGAAGCGGCAACCTTGTTGAATGGTCTGGGGATTCCTGAAAAGTTGCGGCAGAAGAAAATGAAAGAATTGGAAGGTGGAGAAAAAGTCCGGGTTTTGCTGGCACAGGCACTCTTCGGTAATCCCGATGTACTTCTTCTGGATGAGCCAACCAACAACCTTGATCTTAAATCGATTCGATGGCTTGAAGAGTTTCTTGGTCGTTTTCACAATACGGTCATTGTGGTTTCGCACGACCGCCATTTTCTCAATCAGGCGTGTACCCATATTGCCGATATCGATTTTGGAACTATTCGCACCTATGTTGGTAACTACGACTTCTGGTACGAAGCCAGTCAACTGGTTTTGAAGCAAAAGCAGGATGCAAACAAAAAAGCGAGCGTCAAGGCAAATGAGCTTAAGGATTTTATTGCCCGTTTCAGCTCCAATGCCTCCAAAGCCAAACAGGCGACCTCGCGTAAAAAACTCTTGGAAAAACTCGACATCACAGAGTTGCCGGTCTCATCACGCAAGTATCCATTTGTAATGTTTAAACCCGAACGCCCCTGCGGCAATATCATCCTTGAAATCAATGATTTAAGTAAAGTAATTGAGGGTGTAAAAGTGCTGGATGGTCTGAATCTAATCGTCAACAAAGGAGACAAAATAGCTTTTGTCGGCGGCAATAGTGCTGCAAAGACAACCCTGATGCAGATTCTTGCCGGTGAACTCAAACCCGATAGCGGCAGTTTTCGCTGGGGGGTGACAATCACCAACTCCTATTTTCCCAAAGAAAACAGTGCATATTTCGCAAACAACCTGAGCCTTATCGAATGGCTGAGCCAATATTCACCTCCCCACGAGGAGGAAACTTTTGCCCGGGGCTTTCTGGGTCGGATGTTGTTCTCCGGCGATGAAGCCACCAAAATGACCAATGTCCTCAGTGGTGGCGAGAAGGTGCGCTGTATGCTGGCGCGGATGATGCTGACCAATGCCAATGTGCTGCTGTTCGACGAGCCCACAAACCACCTTGACCTGGAATCAATCACCGCTTTCAATAATGCCTTACTCCAATTTTCTGAAGTGCTGCTCTTTACCTCCCATGACCACAAATTTGTTGCGACCCTCGCCAACCGAATCATAGAATTGACTCCCGGTGGAGTGATTGATCGGGCCATGGGTTTTGATGAATATCTGGAAAGCCCTGAGATCAACGCGCTGCGTGGAAAACTCTGCCATGCTGAGGCCGATTTAAAATTGTAACGGACACAAAAGGAAAAAATTATGGCTCTGCCTTGGAAAACACTCGACAAATTTATAACTGAAGATGAAGGGGTTCTGGAACTACGGCAGCGCGGCAAAGGGGACTATCTCATCACCGTCGGCTCTCAGGTGCTGATGAACAGTAAAGCCCAGCGCTCCGAAATGGCCCTCGGCAAACTCGGTTGTCAAGGTCTGATACAACATCCCCAACCACGCGTGCTGGTCGGTGGATTGGGAATGGGAATCACCCTGCGCGCGGTTCTCGATGCCCTTCCTGATACTGCTCAGATTACTGTTGCTGAGCTCAACCCTAAAATTCACGAATGGTGCCTCGGCCCACTCTCCGAACTGACCGGAGGAGCTGCGAACGACCCTCGCGTAACCACTGAAATTGCGGATGTTGCAAAATTAATCAAAAAATCGGGCAACGAAAACTTTGATGCGATTATCCTTGATCTCTACCGGGGTCCCCACCCCCAGACCGACCGACTTAATGATCCCATCTACGGCAGTCGTGCCATCAAACATACCCTCATCCCGGTGGAATCTTCGCAGTATGGGGGGGGATCCAGATCCAGGCTTTGAAAATCGTCTTTTTTCCGGTGGGTTTGAAGTGCGCTGTGAAAGACCGGGCAAAGGGGGCTATCGCCATGCTGTTTGGGTCGCGATAAAAACCACAAAAACACAGTGACGAACTCGTAAAAAACGGGATGGCTAAGTAAAAATCCAACTACGTCATTAACAACTGAACTGCAGTCAAATTGAACCACCTTGAATATTTACCAAATTTTTGTTAGGTTAACAACTTAAGGAGTCGCTGGAAAAACAGAAATTTTACTTAAGAAGTGGAGGGGAACCGCCTGAACGCCCGGTGGTGGTTTAAATCTTAACAGGGCGCTGAACAGTTAGAGTAATTAAACTGACAGGAGAAATGAGATGAAAAGGTATCATTATAAGATCTTTACGGCATCTATTATTTGGTTCTGTTTTGCTTTTTCCACGCCATTTCTCAACGCTGCCGACTATCAATATGTTTACGGCAGCAAGATGGTTATTTTACACTCAAGTCCGCACCTGCTCATTGTTGACAGCAGCAATAATGCAAAAAGTCTGAATGAAAAAGATTTACAACAGGTAGGCCTGATTCTGGATCCTTTAAGTTATAAAACCAGATTACGGGATAACGGGCTTAAACTCTATCGCCGAGCCCGGCTACCGGCCGGCAGCCGAGAAAAATCGCTTAAATCTCTAGTCCAAAAACAGTTTACGGATGGAGATGTCATAACCCAGCCGGTCTTCGAAGAGGGTCAGGCCCTGTTGATTCCCACGGCTGAAATCATTGTTGGATTCGATAATGCTGAGATGATTGATCGGCAGCGAGAACTCCTATCGTCAATAATCGAGGCTCAAGGAATCAACAATCTAAAAGGGTTGGGAAACAAAAGCTTGCTCTTAACCATTGATAATCCCGGCGACGGGCGCTGCTATCAGGTTTGCCGCAAGCTCAGCAAAATACCTGGAGTCAGTTTTGCTGAGCCCAATCACTTGGTGGTCATGCTCGATGAGCATGATAATCAGGAACCTATTACTGATGTCAAAATAGCAATTGACCCGGAAAAACTAACCTCTCTGAGCCCTCCTCCAACTAAATCATTGACACCTAAAAATGATTCCGAAAACAGGCCGCAAGAGAACGGTTGGAGGTTACTAGCCGGTCTTGATGCAGAGGAGGAAAACTATCCGCCGCCGGGCTGGAAGCTCAGCAACGGCTCCGGCAAAACCGCCGCCGCCTGGGGCAGAACCGATTATCGCGCCTATTCGGGTCAACATTCACTCTATTGTGCCGCCTACGGCCCGGCTGCAGTTAAAGCTCCGGGGCTGGCCCCGATCAATATGGCGGGCTACCTCTTCTCGCCAACCCTCGATTTAAGTTCCTTCAATGAAGTTTATGTCGAAGTCTGGTTTTACAGCAAAAATGAGATAACTATAAATAGCCAGGGAAAACCGGAGCCTCGGGATCTACCGCTTATCGGCATCACCGATGGTAAAACCAGTACCGAGAAGTTCCTCACCGTTATCCATTCCGGCGGCGACTGTACCATTGATCAAACCGCAAAAAAGGGGTGGCGTAAATGCCTCTACAGGATCCCACCGGCCTACCACACTAAAACTATTCGGGTCTGTTTTCTCTACCTGGCCGACGCACAAAACCGACAAGAGGGTTGCTACCTTGACAACATTCGTATCTTGGGCCGCAAAGCCGAACAGGATAGTTCTATGTTAAGTAACGATCCCTACGTCAACGCCCAATATGAACTGAATAATCGGGGTCAAATAGCTGGAATTGGCAATCAGAGTAACGACATGGAAGTTCCAGAGGCTTGGTCTTTAGTAAAAATCTCTCCGGATCTGGTAGTTGCGGTTATCGATGACGGGGTTGAACTTGACCATCCTGATCTTAATATAATCGAAGGCTATAAACCTGACGGCACTTCCGGCGGCGGCCCGCCATCGGAAAACAGTAATCACGGAACCAGTGTTGCCGGAAATATCGGGGCTATCGGCAACAACAATATCGGAATTATCGGAATCGCGCCAAATGTAAAGATCATGCCGATCAACGGCGGCAACAGTTTTCTCGAACGGGCTCAGGCCATCAGACTTGCAGTCAACAAAGGAGCAAAAATCATTAACAACTCTTGGGGTTGGATTAAACCGCCATCAAGGGAGATCGAGGCTGCCATCAATGATGCCCTGGCCGCCGGAGTAATTGTTCTCTTTGCCGCCGGAAACGGGCCCGACCGCCCCCCTTTCACCTATGAGGTCGCCTTTCCTGGTAACATGACGGAAACCAGCGATGTAATCTGCGTCGGTGCCACAAGCCCGAGCGATGAACATAAATCAGCCGCCAGCAGTGACGGTCAATTTAGTTGGGGTTCCAGTTATATCGGCCCGGGACCTGATATCTGCGCTCCCGGCCCTTGGAGCTATACCACCGATCGAACCGGAAAAGACGGCTATAATGACGGCAGCAGCGGGGTTGATGCCGACTATTGCCACGATTTCGGCGGCACCTCTTCATCATGCCCAAAAGTCGCCGGAGTTGTTGCCCTGATGCTTTCGGCCAACCCGCAACTAACCCCGACGGCAGTGAAAGAGATCTTACAAAAAAGCGCCGACGACATCGAAGAACCGGGCTATGATGACAAGACCGGAGCCGGTCGGGTCAATGCTTACAAAGCCGTACAGATGGCCCTGGCTAAAACAAAAGTACAACCCCATAAAGAGCAACCTCGCAAAGAACAACCCGCAAACCCTAATCGCCAATATGACGCCTTCGACAGTCCTGGTCGCAGTACCAAACAACCCACCCCTTTCCCTCCTTCCTCCGGCAGCGGCTGGAAAAGTGTCGTCGAGTAAATTCTCTCTCTTAAAATCGTTTTACCTGTTCAAGATAATCACAAACATAAAAAATTTAAGCCGCCGCCCCGAATGGTTTTTTAAAGGCTTGATAAAGCAAAGCCAGCAGATAAAAAACCAGGCCGCCGGAAAGTAGTTTTGCGATATCATAAAAATTTAGCGGGGCAAGTTTGAAATAAAAGGCCATGGGGGTATACATTAAAATACCCTGGAGAGCTACTGAGAGGATCACGGCGCTCCAGACCCATGCGTTGCTAAAGAGCGGCACATCATATTCGCGGCGAATAATAAAGACCAAAATCATCTCATAGAGGACGACAAAATTAAAAACCATGGTGCGCGCTTTGGTGATTTCGCTCTCAAGCGACGATGCCCCGCCGGTCAGGCGAAAAATGAGTAAGGCGATCAAGGTTCCGGCCACGCCTAAAACCGTAATCAGGGCCAGCTTGCGGCCTGTAAGTATCGCCTCATCCCGCGATTTGGGCGGGCGGCGCATGATATTGCGGCCATAACCATCAACACTGAAAGCCAGGGCCGGAGCCCCATCGGTGACCATATTGATCCAGAGGAGCATCACCGCCGTCAAAGGCAGGTTCCAGCCTAAGATGACAGCGAGAAAGATAATCAAAACTTCGCCCAAATTACCAGAGAGCAGTAACATGATCGATTTCTGGATATTATCATAGATGCCTCTCCCCTCCTCAATCGCGTTGATGATATGCGAAAAACTGTCATCAAGCAGAACAAAATCTGCCGCCTCTTTGGCGACGTCGGTACCGCTGCCGACGGCGATCCCGATATTGGCTTTTTTCAAAGCCGGAGCGTCATTAACCCCGTCGCCGGTCATAGCCACGGTATGGCCTAAGTCCTGAAGCATGGTAACAATGCGCTGCTTATGTTCGGGTATCACCCGGGCAAAAATATTGGTGCCGTTTTTTAGGCGTTCACGTAACTCGTCATCGTTTAACTCCGCCATCTCCATGCCGGTTAAAACTTCGCCCTCGATGCCGACCTCTTTCCCGATAGCCCTGGCAGTTTCTCGATAATCACCAGTGATCATGATCACCCTGATTCCCGCAGCATAGGTCTTTATAATCGCTTGGCGAACATCGGGGCGCGGCGGGTCAACCAGAGCTTGAAGACCGATAAAAATCAAATCACTTTCGGTAGCCGGGCCATTTGCTTTTTCGCCATCAAGATCGCTGCAGGCAAAAGCCAACACCCGCATCGCCTGACCGGCATAAAGATCGTTTTGGGCGATAATTAAATCTCGTAATTTATCATTTAAAGGAACCACGTCACCATTCAGAAAAACCCGAGTCGAGATCTCAAGGATGGCATCGGGCGCCCCCTTAACATAGAGCCTGGCCTCATCCTTCTCCTCCATGAGCACGCTCATCCGTTTGCGTAAGCCATCAAAAGGAATTTCATCAAGACGTTGCCCATAATGGTGACAACCAACTTTTTCGGCACTGATGAGCAAGGCGATCTCGGTCGGGTTGCCTCGGGATTCAAAACCCGATTCCACTTTTTTAATTACCGCATCATTACAGGCCGCTCCAGCTAAAAAGAGCAGTCTCTCAACTTGGCAAAGCTTTTCATGAGCCGGGGGCGCCTCCAATGACAACTCCTGTTTCAAGGTCCAGGCCAGGCGCACCGTCATCTGATTACAGGTCAGGGTGCCGGTTTTATCGGTACAGATCACATCGCAGCTGCCCAGGGTCTCAACCGAAGCCAGGCGACGCACCAGAGCTTTACGCCGCAAAAGGCGTTTAACCCCAATACTCAAAGCGATAGTTACAACTGCGGGCAGGGCCGTCGGAACCGCCGCCACCGCCAAACTGATAGCGATAAAAGCAAACGCGACCAACGAATCATGGCTGATTGTCTGTAAAAGCAAAAACTCCTTGCCGCAAGAGAGTATCATAACCAGAACACAAATCACGATTATGACCAGACCCAGACGCCGACCGAAACTATCAAGCCTTCGTTGCAGCGGCGTCAGTTCTTCTTTTGCGGTCTCAACCAGATCCGCAATCGCCCCGATCTCGGTCTGCATACCGGTAGCCACAACTACGGCCTGAGCCCGGCCACTGACCACCGAGGTTGAAGAGAAGAGCATATTCTTCTGGTCGGCAATCTGCAAAGAGCCGCTAAGAGCGGCACTCTCTTTGTCGACCGGCAGGCTCTCGCCGGTTAACGCCGCTTCTTCCACTAAAAGATGATTGGCGACAATAATCCGGGCGTCGGCCGGAATTTTGTCGCCGGCAACAAGCGATATAATATCACCCGGCACTAAGGATCCCGATTTAACACTTTGCCAGACACCATCACGCAAAGCCGTCGCCATCACCTCGGTCATCTCTTTTAAAGCCGCCAGCGACCGGGCCGCACCGTATTCCTGGAAAAACCCAATCAGGGCATTAATCAAAACAATGATAATTATTATCAGGGAATCAACATACTCACCGATAGCTAAAGCAAAAACTACGGCAAATAAGAGGATATAGATGATAAAGCTCTTAAACTGATCGATAAACAGCAGCAACGGACTCGGCGGCGGGGCCTCCCGCAGGCGATTTAAACCGTAACGTTGCCGACGCTCTAAAACCTCAAATTGAGTCAATCCGGTTTCATCACAAGCAAGGACTGCAAAAAGCTCCTCTTTTGCTTGGCTGTAGAAGGGTCTCATCGTGTTTACCTCCCAAGAGACTGTCCGACTTCGATTTTTCGCCTATTAATCAATCAAAAATGACAGCTTTAAGAAAAAGCTGATATGCCCAGAACATATCATCACCATGTATCTGGACAAGTTTGGTATATGGGGATAGAAAATATTCGCATTGCGAAAAAGGGAACGGAACTTTTTTTGCTGGAAATATCATGTGACTCGTATCTGGCCAATCTGTCACCTGAACAAAGATAAACCTTTAGCCCAATTTGCCTAGATAGTTCTCCGCCGCCTTACAAAATAGCTGTGACCGATCGAGACCCGCCGTGCTTTTTACCACCTTATTAATCCGTTCAAGCAGATCAACTGCCACCATTACGTTGACGCGCGTTTTCGGTCCGCCCCCGTCTTTAGTCTTTCCTCCGTCTTCCCGTCTTCGTTCGTCTTCGTCTTAGCTATTGATGTTTATGGATAATAAAGCTGCGGCCCTTGATCTTCTTTGTTGAAAGTGCTTTTTCGGCCTTATCAGCCACGGAACGTTCAATGGCAACGTAAGAGTAAAGTTCAAAACAGTTGATCTTACCCACACTGCTGCCGGGAATTCCCGCATCTTTAGTTAGAGCCCCCAGAATATCTCCCGGCCTGAGCTTGCTCTTGCGCCCGCCGTTAATAGAGAGAGTTACCATGGGGGGCACGATACCGCCGCTTTCGCTTGCGGGTGCAAGCGTCTCAATATCAGACACTGTAAAAGAAGTGCCCATCATAACGTTGATATCTTCCAGTCTAAAACGTTCCCTGGCCGTCATAATGGAAAAGGCCATCCCCTCTTTTCCCGCTCGGCCCGTCCGGCCGATGCGGTGGATATAAACCTCCGACTCAAAAGGAAGTTCAAAATTGATCACCGCACTAAGCTCTGAGATATCAAGACCTCTTGCCGCCACGTCCGTGGCCACCAAAATAGGGGTGCTACCGTTGGCAAAGCGGACCAAGACTTCGACGCGCTCCTTTTGCTCAAGGTCACCGTGGATTGCCAGAGACGAAAACCCCTGCGCCCCAAGAGCTGCCGTAAGTGATCGGCACTGCAGTTTAGTATTGCAGAAAATCAGTGTCGAAGCAGGTTTGAATGTATTTAAAATACGAACCACTGTAGCAGCCTTCAGGTTCTCTTTGGATTCGTAAAAATGTTGACGAATGACGTTCTCTTCGTGTTCGACATCGACCACCACCCTCTGCGCGTTTTTCTGAAAGCGTGTGCTCAGCTCAAGGATAGGTTTTGGAAACGTAGCTGAAAAGAGAAGGGTCTGGCGCCGTTTCGGCACATATTTCATGATCGTTTTAATGCTGTCGGCAAAGCCAATATCTAGCATTCGATCAGCCTCATCCAAAACAATGGTGGTGACTTGATCGAGGTTCATCGTCCCCCGCTTTAAATGTTGTTCAATACGTCCGGGAGTTCCCACAACAATATGGGCCTGATGTTCTAAAGAAGTCTTTTGGGGAATAAAGGGTACTCCACCGCAGATCGTCACAATTTTAATGTTGTGTTTGAATCGGGCTATGCGCCGCAATTCGTCTGCTACCTGCTCAGCTAACTCACGGGTCGGACACATCACCAGCGCCTGCACCCTGAAGAGTTTTACATTCAGGGTGTGTAATAAACCGATGCCAAATGCCGCCGTCTTTCCGCTTCCCGTCTTGGCTTGGGCCAGCATATCCTCGTTCTTAAGGATATGGGGTAAACTTTCGGCCTGGATCGGAGTCATATCGTGGTACCCCATGTGGTCCAGGTTATCGATCATCGGTTTGCTTAGTGGTAACGTGCAGAAAGAGCTCATGGAAACCTTATTTTTATTGAGTGTAGACCCGTAAGGGAGGTTTAGGGAAAGAAATCTTAAGTTACTTGTTATAGATGTGGTTTCATTGGTTATCGTTGGTCAGGTTTGAGGGTGATTTTCGATACGGATCATCTGACAGGCCAGCAGGGATATGAGACTCATGGCGGCACCGGCCAGAAAAACCAGACGATAATCGATCATCCAGATGAGGCCGCCGATGGCTGGCAGGGCCACTGCCGAGATATGGTTGATGGTAAAACCTACCGCCATGCTTGATGCGACATCATCCGGGGCCCCGATTTTTTGAAAATAGGTGCGAATTGCAATCGCAAAATTAAAGAATATATGGTCGAGAATGTAGAGGATAGCGATGCCCATCTTGTTTTCAATCACAGCGTAGCCGATAAAGACCAGAATCAGGGTCGTAAAGATCAAGCCGCCGTATGTCGGGAAAAAACCGGTAGCCGCCACCCCTATCCCGAGAAACAAAACGGAGAGGGCTGAGAGGTGATGTTCTTTGATGACAAGGATAAAGTAGACCGTCAGGAGGGCGAGAAAACCGGGAACCTCCCGAACTGACTGGATAATGCCCACCTGGGCTCCATTCAAACCCACAATCTCGACGGCAAAGTTATTGAAAAGTGTCCGCCAAGTCTGCAATCCTACGGTCGATGCGACCGTCAGGACAATCAGATAGCGGTACATGGGGTTGATGGAGATATTTTTCATTGATCTGGTTTGTCCTTGGAGTGGATTGTATACATGGTTGGCAGTTTTTAGAGCCTTTTTATTCTCCGCATATCATAAAACGTATTATTGGGCCATGTTAAAATGCCAATTTTACTGAATAAAATTAAAAACTTAAGAAGCGTGAAAAATGGGGGCCACGGCCTCGGCAAGCTTGGTCGGATCGTAGGAACCCGGAAATTAATTATAGGTAAACTGCCATCCCTTGTCCCCTATATTGAACAGAAAGGAAAAATTATTATTTTACGAATCATGCACACTTCAATGAAATGGCCGGAGAGTTAGACAAGAAAAAGATATTACCCGATTATTGTAAAGCGGCGGCCAGCAAGGTCTGCGTGTAGGGATGTTGGGGAGCCTGAAAAATGGCGGCGGCTGAACCGCTTTCGACAACCTGCCCTTGATGGAGAACCAAGACCCGGTGACAAAGCGCTCTGATGACTTTGAGATCATGTGAAATAAAGAGATAGGAGAGTTTGTGTTTGATTTGGAGATCGCGGAGCAGATCTATAACCTGGGCCTGAACCGAGCGATCTAACGAAGAAGTCGGTTCATCGAGAACAATCAATTTAGGTTTTAAAACCAAGGCCCGGGCAATGGCAATGCGTTGGCGTTGACCACCGGAAAATTCATGCGGGTAACGACGCATGAGAGTTTCATCTAAGCCCACCTCATTGAGAGTTTCGGCAACCAGACGTTGACGCTCCCGGATAGTGCCGAGATGATGCAGATCCAAACCCTCGGCCACAATCTGGCCAACCGTCATGCGCGGGCTCAAACTGGCGAAAGGATCCTGAAAAACCACCTGCAGGTAACGCCGCATAGAGCGTAATTGAGTTTTATTTAAAAGGGCAAGATCCTCATTTTCAAAGATGATTTTCCCTTGTGCCGAAAGCAGGCGCAAAAGAGCAAAACCAAGCGTCGATTTTCCCGAACCACTCTCACCGACAACCCCTAAACTCTCTCCCGGTCGAATCTCAAGCGAAACCCCATCGACGGCTTTTACATAATCGACAGTTTTTTGCCAAAATCCTTTTTTGATCGGAAACCAGACCTTGAGATTCTGCGCTTGCAACAGAGCCGGAGACCGAGTCTCTGCCGAAGTCAGAGGTTGGGGCTCTCCCGCCGGTTCCGCAGCCAGAAGTTTTTGGGTATAGGGATGCTGGGGATGGTTAAATATCTCCTGACATGCACAAACCTCGACAATCTTGCCATTGGTCATGACCGCGACCCGATCCGCATGATGCCGAACAATGCCCAAATCATGCGTAATCAGGAGAATCGCCATGCCTAAACGCTCTTTGAGCTCGCTCAAAAGATCAAGCACCTGAGCTTGAACCGTAACATCAAGGGCGGTCGTCGGCTCATCGGCGATCAGGAGTTCCGGTTCATTGGCCAAAGCCATAGCGATCATCACCCGCTGGCGCTGGCCGCCGGAGAGTTCATGCGGGTAGGCATCAAGCCGCCGACCGGCATCTTCAATCCCGACCAGTTCAAGAAGCTCTTGTGATCTGGAACGAAACTCCTCCCGCCGCCCGCCGCCACAATGCAAACGAAGACTTTCGCTAACTTGGCGAACCACCGTATGTAACGGATTTAACGAGGTCATGGGCTCTTGAAAGATCATACCGATCCGGCCACCTCGCAGGCTTTGCATCTCCTTTTCTGTCAATGCAAAAACATCCTGACCGGCAAAAAAAATCCGCCCGTCACCCGGATGGCTCGCCTCAGGATAGGGCAAGAGCCGCAAAATCGAGTGTGCAGTCACCGATTTCCCGGAACCACTCTCTCCAACCAAAGCCATAGTCTCACGTGGATTAATCGTCAAAGAGACGCGATCAACCGCCAGCACCCGCTCACTTCCGCTGCCGAAAGCGACGGATAAATCTTTTATTTTAAGCAATGATTCCATAAATTTTGATTCTACCCGGTGATAAAGAGCTCAACTAGAAACAGACTTAAGAGAGGAAAATAGGTTATAATTAGAAGAGTTATCAGAAGGAGGCCGACAAAAGGCAGGGTGGCTCGATAGAGCTCGGCGATTGGGCGCTCAAAGCGATAGCTGGCAAGAAAAAGATTGAGCCCTACCGGCGGCGTACAGTAACCGATCTGGAGGTTGGTGAGAAAGATAATGCCCAGATGGATAAGGTCAACATCATAGGCTTGAGCAATCGGCACAATCAGAGGAACGACCAAAACCAGGGCGGAAAATATATCGAGCAGAGCCCCGACCAGCAGGAGAAAAATATTTAAAACCATCAGGAATGTATATTTATTGGTAATATACTCTCGAATCCACTCAAAGAGGCGTTGAGGAACTTCCTGATCGATAAGAAAATTGGTAGAAGCCATTGACGCGGCCAGAACCACGAGAATGCCGCCGAAAAGAACCATACTCTGAACCATAATTTTCGGCAGTTGTTTAAGCGAGATATCCTTATAAATAAAAACTTCGACAACTAAAACATAGAGCGCGGTTACAGCTGCCGCCTCACCAACCACGAGAAAACCGCCATAGATCCCCCCGAGAACGACAATCGGCAACGGCAATTCCCAGACCACCTCTCTTAATATCGCAACCAGCTCGCGCCGAGACGCCGGCGCAGGCGTTTTTTTCACCTCCCGCCCTTGCCGAATACAATAACCGGCCAATAATAATAACATAATGAGTCCGGGCAGAATCCCGGCCAGGAAAAGTTGATCGATCCGCGCCCCGGAGATGACTCCGTAAAGAATAAGCGGCAGACTCGGTGGGAAGAGAAGCCCCAAACTCCCGGATGAAGTTATGAGTCCGAGAGAGAAACGTTCAGGATAGTTATCTTTAAGCAGAGCCGGAAAAAGAATCCCGCCGACGGCAAAAATCGTCACCCCGGAAGCTCCGGTAAAAGCCGTAAAGATCGCACAGACAAGGAGTGAGACCACGGCCAGGCCGCCGGGCAGCCAACCCAGAAAACCTTGTGAGAGTTTCAATAACCTTTGCGGTGTATTCGATTCCGAAAGCAGGCTTCCGGCGAAGATAAAAAGAGGTAGAGAGAGTAAAAGAGGGGTGTCCGCCAGACGCGACATCTCGATCACAACTGCCGAAAGATCAATACCGACGCCATAAAAAGAGATCAGGGCCAGAGCCGCAATCACCACAAACAGCGGACTGCCAAGCAGAGCCAAGGCAAAAACTATAAATTTCATCAGGCTGATCCGGAGATTGATCTTGAGGAGTTGCATTCGGGCTGCAACAAAGTAACGCCGGACTCATAAACTTTAACAAAAAACCGCACAGTCATCAAGGCAAAAGCGAATGGAAAGATGAGGTTCCAACCCCAGACGGGAATGCCGACAAGTTCTCTTCCACTGGCAAAAGCGATCTCATTTTTAATAAACAAGAGGGCGGCCCAGGTCAAAAAACCGCAAACCACTGCGGCAAAAAGATTAAGGAGAAGATTAAGCCAGTAAATCCCTCGGCCCGGCAAAAGGTGAGAAAAAACATCAATCGTAATGTGTTTGCCATATCTGGTTGCCAGAGCCGCCCCGAGCATCCCGACCCAAAGAACCAGATGCCGCAAAAGAGGATCGGCCCAAATTAAACCACTGTCAAAAAGGGTTCGCATGAAAATCTGGAGAGAAGAAAGAAAAATCATAACCAGCAGAAGAAAAGAGATAAAAAGCTCTTCAATCCGGTTGAAACAGCGGCCAAGATTTTTCAGAATTTTCAAGAGAAGGATCCTCACACAATTAATCAAAAATGATGCATTCGTAAAAAATGGGATGGCTAAGTAAAAATCACAACAACGCAGGATATCGGAACTTTTTACAACGCCATCAGGGATGGGATTTACGATAATTATTGAGAATGGCCATCATCTCGTTATAGATTTCGGCGGAAAAATATTTACCGATACTCTCCGCCACAACTTGATCACGAAGCCTGATTAGAACCGGTTTGGCAGCAGGATCTACCGGAATCACGCTAATTCCATTGGCCTTCAGAGTCTCCAGTGCTTCAACGTTGGTACGCCGGATATCTTCCTTTAGTTTTCCGGCAAAATATTTCCCCGCCGCCTCCTTAATGATGGCGAGATGGCCTTCCGGCAATCGATCCAGAGCTTTCTTGTCAAAAACCAAACTGCCGTAAGCGTAAGCGAAGGGAGCATCGGTTATATATTTAACTTTGGTGAACCACTGCAAAATTATCGATCCATAATAGCTGTTAAAAACCGTATTAACCATACCGGTCTGGAGGGCGACCAGAACATCCGGCAAAGAGAGAGGAACCGGAGAAATATCGACCGCTTCCATAAAAGCAAGACTGACCGGATCGCCTTCCGGGGCCCAGCTTTTACTTTTCCTTAGATCATCAAGAGTGGGGATCGGAATTGTTGACATCGTATAGATGAAACCAACTTCAGACATCGCAATAAGAACCATATTTTTCTCGGCAAAAGCTTCAACATAGCGCGGCATCAGTTTTTCCAAAACTTCATCAACCTCATCGTAGGATTGAAAAAGATAGGGAATACCCATAACCCGAAAATCGGATACAATCTCACCAATACCGGTCATTGTAAAACCAGCACCCTGCAACTGACCAATCTTCATTTTACGAAACATCGCCCGATCATCGCCCATCACGCCGCCGGGATAGACTCTGAAACCAACCTCTCCCCCGCTTTTTTCTTTTACCTCTTGGGCAAACTGATCAAAACGCAGAGCCCAGATACTACCTTCAGGAGCCAGACTGGCCATCTTAAAAAGGTATTTCGGCCGTTTGGCCTCAGCCTCACCAACAACCATAAAACAATTAGTCAGCAGAGCCAATAGTAAAAACAAGAGACCGAAACTGTAATTTCTTTTCCACAATCGCATAATTTAAAATTCCTTTATACTTACTTCTTTAAGTCCGTCATAAAAACAACAAAACTTTAAGTCTCTCGCCCGTTCGCAGAAATTTCCAACTATCTCGACGTGGGGACAGACCTCCAGGCAGGGCTTTAGCCCGTGCCGGGCTGAGCTCTGTCCCCCTCGAAGTGGGCGAAGCGATATTCACTCTAACTTCATCTACTTAAACAGTTACAATCCTTTAAAATATATCATCAACCCGATCTAATAACTCAGCCGCTTTTTTCCGGGCCAAACGGTTGGCAGTTGCCATCTCGTTATCAACCAGCGGCTGCGAGACAACTTCCTTGAGCAGCGTTTCAAAAAGCTCTCGATTAAAGGTTTGCCGGGCATAACCATCAGCATAAGCAACCTGGGCCGGCCAAAATTGGCGCTGGCTCAAAGTCAAAGCCCGCTCAAAATGGCGGCGACCGACTTCCGGTTTACCTCCCAACATCGGTGATAATGAACAGTAGATACTCCCCAACACGAGATGAGCTGAACCATAATAAGTAGACTCATCAAGATCAATCACCCTTAACATCATCTCTTCAACTTTCGGCAGATCAGCCATGGCTGCAGGAGTACCTCCCTGCAATTTAATCCACAAGGCCCAAGCCTGTCCGCCCCAAAAGAGATCAACTGCATCAGCTTTGGCAAAAGATGACAAGGATTGTTTAAAATCAGCCAGCGGTTGCTTGATATTTTCCTTAAATTCCTGATTTCGACCGAGCAGTTCAAAACCGTAACGCCTGGCCTTTTCACTGGCCAACCGAGCCCTCTCAGGTTTGCCAGTTTCATCAAGCAAGATCGCATAGGCACTGAATACCCGGGTTCCGGTTCTCAACAGTGCCGGATTTCCGGGATCTGACTTAATAAACCCATTAATCATCAAAAGCAGCGTCGGACTGCCTTCGACAAGCAAATCGATATCGGTCTCCTGTTCCAACGAGCGGCTCAGAGATTCAAGCAACGGATCAACCACCAGCGAGGCACAACCAGTAAGACTCAAAAGCAAAAAAAGGAGAACCAGTTTGCAAAATATTACTTTTACAAATCTTCTTTTATTCAAAAAATAGCTCCTCGGTGGACTGATACAATCCAAAACGGTACAATCTCCAAGTAAACAACCACGTTTAATCATTAATGCATACACGGTATTCATGCAACATCTTTAATCTCAGCAATCCCAACGCTATTTCTAACCGTCCACATTTTATTGCCGTTTTGACGTTTCATAATCGTAACTAATCAACTCTGATGATCTCGTAAAAAATCACGGGATGGCTAAGTAAAAATTTCGATAGACAAGATGTTGAGGTTCTCCAGGCGCGAGACCATACATGTAGTATGTCGAGTGTCTGGAGAACCTCAGCAACGCAGGATATCGGAACTTTTTACGACGCCATCAAGCATAGATACCACAACCGAAATAGACTTTTTCTCCGGGCACCTTCATCAAAAAGGTACTTTTGAGTGATGGAGCCGATTCCCCCGGCTTTGGCCACCAGTAGCTGACCCAGCCTTCGCCTCTGCTTTCCGCCAACTGAATGAGATCGTTGAAGAATGTTTTTCCTTTGATATCAGCCAACTCGCTGAGATCAGGGCCGCAAAGCTTGTCGGGCGTAACGGGATGAGCCAGCAGGGTAACATAGTCGGTTGAGCCGGCATAGACATAAAGTTCATCACCCTTGGTGAAGGGGCCATTCTTATCCTGTATAGCGGCGAGTGTCGACTGGAGACCACTTTTCCTGGCCATTTTCAGGGCTTTTTTTACCAATTGCCGGGCATCATTGCGGATATGATTACCATCGAGAACCAGGGCCAGTTCAGATACAGTTTCCCGCAAGCTTCCGGCTTCATGCTCTATCTCTCCCGAGATATCAGCACTTTCCGATGCCTGTTCAACACTTTTATGAGTTACCATATCGATTTCGTTCATTGCTGTGGCAATCTGTTCCAAACCGGTTCGTTGTTCAATGCAAGCCTGAGCTATTTCATCTACCAAGCCTCCTACTGCATCAGATGAGTCAATAACATCCTTAAATTTTCCTTCTGTTTTTTCGACCAATTCAACTCCTACTATAACTTTATCCAGGGAGTTCTGAATCATTTCCTGAGTATCCTTAGCAGCTTCGGTAGATCGTAATGCAAGATTACGCACCTCCTCGGCAACAACTGCAAATCCAGCCCCATGTTCACCGGCCCGGGCCGCTTCAACGGCCGCATTGAGAGCCAACAGGTTAGTTTGAAAGGAAATTTCGTCAATTTTTTTGATAATATTGCTGATATCCCGGCTGGACTGATGAATTTCGTTCATAGCAACAGTCATCTCATTCATAGACTGATCGGAGTCCCTGATCACAACCAGAGCTTTTTGCATCAGATCCCGGCCCTTGCAGGCATTGTCAGCATTACTTACCGTCATCGCCTTGATCTCTTCAAGGCTGGCAGCGGTCTCCTCCAAACTGGCCGCTTGGGTGCTTGCTCCGTCAGCCAGGTTTTTGGAGGTAAAATACGATCTGGTTGAGGTTTGTTCGACACTGCCTATAACTTGGTTCAAAGTCTGCATGGATCCATGGATTAAACGAAAGGAACTATAAAACAGATAAAATCCCCAGGCCAAAATGGCGATACCGGTTACAGCGCAGATAACCAGGTTTGAACCGGGATATTCACAGCCCAAAATATCTACGGCGGCAATAGAAATTAAACCAGCCAGAGCGATAATTATGAGAATAATAACTTTCCTACCGATACTCATAGAAAAACCTCCTAAAAAGGTAAGTATTAAAATATATTGATGAATAAATGGAAATTACTACATTTACATCATGACGGCAATATAAATAATTTACTGGTATAATTTACTGAGGAAAAGCCGCTATACACCCTACGATTAAGATCAAGTAGAATTTTACCTGGTAAATTTCCCGATCAGGAAAACCGTAAAAGCGACGGCAAGCAGCCAAGGGGAGAGAGCATACGACAGGTTTTTATTAACTGTAGAGAGACCTGAGTTATTAAGATCTACAATCATCTTTTCAACCAGTTTTCGGGCCGGTTTATCCCGGCCCAAGGGCCGGAATTCGCCATTGCTTATAGCCGCCATCATTTGGAGTTTTTCCGGTTCCATGGATGTGGTTAAAAAATCACCCGCTTCGTCTTTATAGTAGCCAACAACCTGTTTGCCGTCGGGGGTTCGAATCGGAATCAGGCCGGCAGCCCGGCTACCGACACCAAGAGTATAGATTTTACGGCCATTAAGTCGGGCCTTTTGCGCTATCTTTTCGAGAGAATTGATATCGTTGTCCAGATCTTCGCCATCCGAGATGAAAAAGATGATTCCGGCTGCGGCTTTCAGGTTGCGGTCAAGCATCTCCAAACCGCACTCCAGCCCGGCCACAAGATCGCTGCCCGGTGCGGAAATCGCCAAGTCATTAAGATTTTCAACCAGGTAACGACAATAACCATAATCGGAGGTCAAAGGAACCAGCTCAAAACTTTGGGCGGCAAAAACAAAGATCCCGACCCGCTCACCTTGCAGATTATCGAGCAGGTCAAGAACCATCATCCGAGCCCGATTGAGGCGGTTTGCCAATGGTGAAAGCTCTTTGGAGCTTATCGGGAAAGCGGCATCTTCGGCGAGCATCGATTTAGAGATGTCGATACCGACAGCGATATCAACCCCACTCCGCTTAAAGACCGGCCTTAATCGATAAACCACCGGCTCAGCCAGGGCCACGAGCAAAAAAAATCCGGCAAAAAAAAGAAGTAACAAGGGCTGAAGTTTCTCTCCCTTTTGCGGGGTGACAAAGAAAACAGTCTGTCGCCGCAGCTTAAGAGCGGCCCGATGCCGTAAGGCCAAGCCGAGGTAAAGCAACAGAGGCACAAGCCCCAGGAACCAATTTGGCTGCAGAAAAACCATCGTAACTACTTCCGAATCCGACTGTCGGGCGGTTCGCCAACCATATAACCGGCACTTTCCGGAAGCATGGTTGCCAGATTACTTTTGAGATCAAGTTTACTATCGTCCGCAATCCGGGTTTTGGCCAGACCGGATAGATCTTTTATAGTCGACAGGAGCTCCAGATTCCAGCGCGGGATATTGGTCATTTCGTGGGCGGCGGGATCTATATCTATCCAGGCAATTGCCTGTTTGAAATGATCAATTGCAAGACTCAGAAGAGCCTGGCT
>JAGGWR010000354.1 GCA_021163445.1 Candidatus Tharpella aukensis | reverse complement strand
TATGAAAAAAGAGTATCTTCTGTTAGTGGTCGCAATTATCGGGCTTGGTGCCTTGCTTTTTTACCAGAAAAAGGGGCGTACCAACTATCAATTGCCGGTTTTAACGGTTTTAACGGAGAGTGTGGACCGTCTCATTCTTGAAAAAGATGGTCAGCTAATCAAGCTTTCTTTGACTGATGGGAGCTGGGTGGTTGGGCCGCAACAATATCCGGCCAATGTTGACCGTGTTGAAAAGATGATCGCCGAGGTCAAAGATCTAAAACTGACCGCTTTGATCTCGGAAAAGGGAAATTATCAGCTTTATGAGTTGACGCCTGAGAAAAAAACTAAGGTTACACTCTATCATGGCGATCAGCTCTTGCGCGAACTTCAAATCGGTAAAAACAGTGCGTCGTTGCGGCAGACCTATGTGATGATTGAAGATGACTCCAAAGTCTATCAGGCTATGGGTAACTTAAAACGCAATTTTTTCTCGACCGTGGCCGAGCTGCGTGATAAAAAAGTTCTCGAGAAGCAGTAGGGGCTGACTATTTTTCTCTGTGTACTCTGTGCTCTCTATGGTTGTATAGTTTTTAATTTTTGCTTGCGGGTTTCCCGCATTAGGCTCTTTTGCGTAATAATTTTTGGATAATCTGGTGGGCTCGTCTTTTCAGAGGTAGAGTTTGCCGGCCCCGTTTTGCCGGCTTAGGTGTTTTCCGGCCACGGATATTGGTTGTCGGGGCGGTTTTTTTTGGATTAGTTGGGGTCGGGGTGTGCCTCTTTTCCGGGCAGCAATTTAAGTCGGTTTCCACACTGATTGCCAAAGATCTTTTTTCCCCCATCAAGCCGACTTGCTGGCAGCAGTCACTTAGCCCCGCTGAATTGTCCGGGTTGTTTGATGATAACTATTTTTCAACTCCGCCATCCGTCTCTGTAGTTACTAAAGCTTCACTGGCTGATTCGGAGTTGACAGTTTTTACAACTATTAACGAAAAACTGCAGCACAAGCTGCTTAAGTTGTTGCGGCGTTATCATCCTCAGCTTGGGGCCGGGGTTCTAATTAATTTGCAAACCGGTGCGATTGAGGCGATGGCATATTATCGGCATGACGATGAGAATGGAAGTATCTTGTCGCCGGAATCCGGCAATCTCTGCCTGGTCTCCGCGTTTCCGGCGGCGTCGCTATTTAAAATTGTCACAGCTTATGGGGTGCTGGAGAGAAAGGGTGTGACTCGACAAACCCGGTTTCCGGTTGTGGGTCGGCATCACACATTGTACAAATATCAGTTAGGATTAGGTAAATCGCGTTACCGTTACCAACCGGTCGAGGTCTCTTTCGAAAAAGCTTTTGCCCGCAGCGTTAATCCGATATTTGGGAAATTCGGGATTGACTATTTTTCCGCGCCGGAACTTTTACAGTTAGCCGACACTTTTGCCTTTAACCGTCCGCTTGTTTTTGACTTGTCGGTTGCCTCAAGCCATATTCAAAGTCCGGATACTGTCTATCAACGAGCTGAGGCGGCCAGTGGCTTTATTAAGACAACGACTATTTCACCTCTGCATGCGGCCCTGATCGCAGGTGCTCCATTGTTAGGTGAAAAGTTGAAGCGGCCCTATGTTATAGATCGGGTGATTGCTGAAAATGGCAGCGAATTATTTTATCATCAGGAGTGCCGGTCTGATTTTAGGTTGGCCGATAATAAAGCTTGTGCCGAGCTGGTTAAAATGATGCAGGCGACGGTTAAGTATGGAACCGCAAAAAAATCTTTTCAACATCTGAGAAAGAGAAGATCTTTTCGTAATTGGGAGGTTGGCGGTAAAACCGGCAGTCTTGATATGCCCAATTGTGATCGGCGTTGCGAGTGGTTTGCCGGGTTTGCCCAGGGTCGCAAAAGTGACCGGAAGGTGGCGGTTGCTCTGGTCTTGGTGCACGGAGAAAAAAGAACTATAAGCTCGGGATATATTGCGGCTGAAATGTTGGCTGAAGCCATGAAAAATGAGAGATAAATTGGTAAACTGGAATGCCTTTTGAAAAATTGAAACATCCTTTGTGGGTGACGGGTAAACCCTATTACGATTTGAAAAGTTACTATCGTAATCATTTTGATGAACGGGTTTACAAGGTGCAGGTTGATGCCGGTTTTACCTGTCCTAATCGGGATGGGAGCCGGGGTTGGGGTGGTTGCAGTTATTGTGACGGGCGCGGTTCGCAGTTGCGTCAGCAGGGGCCGTTACCGAGTATTACTAAACAGCTTGAAGTGGGGAAACAACTCTATAAAAGGTTGCGTAAAGCGACCCGTTTTGTTGCTTATTTTCAGACCTTTACAAATACCTATGGGGAGTTTGCGAGGCTTAAACAGCTTTATGAGGAGGCATTGTCAGTCGATGAAATTGTCGGCTTGTCGGTCGGTACCCGGCCTGACAGCATCACACCTGAGATAGTTGATCTGCTGGCCGGTTTTAGTTCAAAGTATGATGTCTGGATTGAATATGGTCTGCAGTCGATGCATGATGAAAGTTTGAAAAGGATCAATCGCGGACACTCTCGGGCAGAGTTTGAGCGGGCGGTCGAGATGCTTTCCGGCAGCGGAATTAAACTTTGTGTGCATGCTATAATCGGGCTCCCCTGGGAGAGTCGGGAGATGGTTTTTCAGACGGCCGACTTTGTTGCAAGTTTACCGATTGACGGGATTAAAATTCACTCTCTATTACTCCTTAAAGGAACTCCTCTTTATAGCGATTTTCTGGCTCAGCCTTTTTCGTTGCTCAGCCGAGCTGAATATGTTAGCCGGGTGGCCGGTTTTCTCGAACGGCTCTCTCCTGAAGTTGTGATTCAGAGATTGACGGCTGAGGGTTATCGGGATATTTTTGTGGGGCCGGATTGGGCTCGTAACAAATTGCAGGTTTTGCAGCATCTTGACCATTATCAGAAAGAGCATGACAGTTATCAGGGGAAAATCTGGTCCGATTGAGTGATTTGCCGGGTGTGGTTATAGGTAGTATGGCCTGTAATTGAGGTTTTTTGAAAACGATTGCAAGTTTTGTTGGCTGCAGAAGGATTTTTTCGCAAAAAACATTGACAGCTGAAATAGGCGTATGTTAGTTTTTAGAAGGTGAACAGATGACTATCAGTTGCTGGGAGGCTGTCTGAGAATGCTCTTTTCCCCCAGCTCAGCGTTATTTTTTGAAAATAATGCTCGAAATATTAAGTGAATGTCTGTGCTTATTTTCAAAAAATGCCTCGATCTGAGAAAAAATTTCTATTCTCGGACAGCCTCCTAGTGGAGATTTTTAAAGGTTGACGGATAAGGTTAAATATCGAGTCGGTGAACTACCCCGACGTTACGGCTGCCGGGATTACTCTCTGGAAATGCAGCTTTTACAGCTTAAAAAGAGAGAGTTGTTGGTGACTGGTGAGTGTGAACTTCAGCAGATTAAGGCTCGGATAAGCGAGATTGAAAACTTGTTGGGGATGTAAGAGAATTACTTATGGATAATAATCTGGAGAGTTTTGCCCTTCTGGAAAAAAGAACTCTGGCTTTAGGTCAGCGTTATCGAGAAGTACTTGAAGAGCGAATTCGATTGCAGCAGGTGGTTGAAAAACAGGCCCAGGAGTTGGCTGAGCTGGAAGATCAGGTCAGCCGCCAGGAGAGCCTGTTTACGGCCATTGATGCAAAAATGGTCGGACTGTTGCGTCAGGTTGACAGCTATCTTCCTGATGCGAGTCCGAATCCTGAGGAAGATAGCGGGAACCTTAGGAATGAGCAGGTTTTACCAGGGATGATGGCGTCGTAAAAAGCTCCGATATCCTGCGTTGTTGTGGTTTTCCAGACACTCGACATACTACATGTATGGTCTCGCGCCTGGAAAACCACAACATCTTGTCTATCGAAATTTTTACTTAGCCATCCCGTTACTTTTTACGAGTTCATCAGGGATGCATGGCAGCTGAAAAAACGAGCGTTACGATAACTATTCGTGGCAAGAAATTTCCATTTCGTACAGAAGCGGATAATCAGCGCGTGCAGCAGGTTGTAGAATTTGTAAATAAGAGGTTGGATGAACTTGATAGTCAAAGCAGCTCAAGGCCAAATGTCGGAACTAATGACATCAAATTGGTGATGCTGGCTCTTTTGAATATCGCTGACGAGTGTCTTATTTGCCAAGAAAAGCTTGGTGAAATAATGGAGAGATCGGAAAACTTGTTGTCCGAGATAGCTTTTGTTGATCTTTAAAAAATGTAAATAATAGTCATGTAAGAGAATTTATAGTTTGCTCCCCTGTGTTATTCGTGATAAGTGAACATTTTTTTGAGCCAACACCTTTTAACTTAGGGTGACTGATTAAGTTCGGTGTGAATGCTCTTTACGAGTAGTCCTAAAGAACTTATGGTTGCCAATATTAAGATTTAAGGTTCAAAGAAAGCACCTACACGGTAATTTGGGGGGGACTGTAGGTTTGCTGAGGCAAACCTTAAAGACTGTCAGGTTGTGCGTGAGCATGGCCTGACGGTCTGTTTTTAAAGAGTATTAAGCGGGTCAGCAGGATTTTCCTGTTTGGTTTCCCGATTGAAATATAGAGAGAAGTGAAGAGATAAACCTTAATGCCTGATTAAAGAATTTAAGGTGCAGGTGCGCAAAAAGTCTATTTTCAGCTAGTGGTAGTGTAAGTTGAAATTTCGTTAAGATGTCGTTAAGTTAAGTGTTTAGTTACGAATGAGACTATAGGGTTTAATTTTGTTTCTCTATTTTCTCGTGCGGATTGAAAAACCCTTGATGATGGCACTGATTCGGAGTTGATGTTTCGCCAGTCGTATATGTTTGTTTATATACGATATTGTCAAAAGAGCTGACTTTAAAATATGATTAATAACTATTCAGTGTAAGTAGAGAAGTATTGTGTATTGATACATTTTTGCAGTTAATAGGGAGTTAGCCTGATTCTCCGTAGGAGATCAGGATTGTGTGCCCTGAATTTGCAGCTTATCTGAATAGTTTCTATCTAGTTCGACCTTTTTTTCTCTCCTCTCTGTTTCACTTTTCCAGTTATCAAAATTATAAGCCGCGTTGTTTTGCAGGGCGGATAATTTTCTGTTGTAACCGACAGAACGCTATCGTTAAAATTTATGATTTTATCGATAGCGATAAAGAGGAGTTTTTATATGGAAGCGCTAATCTACGTTGTTTTAGTTGCATTAGGGGCGGGTGTTGGTTGTCTGCTCTATAAAAAGTTTACTGAAAAAAGTAATGATGTATCTCGCAAGGAAGCTGAGTTAATGGTTTCCGAGGCTCGTAAAGAGGCTGATCTACTGCGTAAAGAGGCAACGTTGCAGGCTAAAGATGTTGTTATGAAGGCCAAGTCTGATTTTGAGTCTGATATGGTTGAGCGCCGCAAAGAGGCGCAGGTTCAGGAAAAACGTTTGCTTACGAAAGAGGAGAATCAGGAGCGACGGGGCGACAATCTTGATAAGAAGGAGGGTGACCTCAGCCGCCGGGAACAGAGTTTGTCTCAGCGTGATAAGAATGTTCTAGTTAAGGAGAAAGAGGTTCAGACGGTTTTACAGCAAGAGCGGGACAAATTAGAATCAATTGCCGGTTTGACCCAATCCGATGCAAAAGATACGCTGATGAAGCTGATGGAGGATGCGGCCAAGCATGAATCAGCTAAACGGGTTAAACAGATTGAGGATGAAGCCAAAGAGACTGCTGAAAAACGGGCCGTAAAAATAATTGCCCAGGCGGTTCAGCGTTACGCTGGTGACTATGCGACAGAACGAACGGTTTCGGTGGTAAATCTGCCCGGTGATGATATGAAAGGCCGGATAATTGGTCGTGAGGGCCGTAATATCCGGGCTATCGAAGCGGCGACCGGGGTTGATCTGATTATTGACGATACCCCCGAGGCGGTTATTATTTCATCTTTTGATCCGGTTCGCCGGGCCGTGGCCAAACATGCACTTGAACGTTTGATTACGGATGGCCGTATCCATCCGGCCCGGATTGAAGAGGTCGTCAATAAAGTTCAGGGGGAGATCGACCAGACTATTAAAGATGCTGGTGAAAAAGCGATCTTCGATCTCGGTATTCATGGGATGAATCCAGAACTGATTCGGATGATCGGGCGTTTGAAGTATCGTACCAGCTATACTCAGAATATTTATGAACACTCTTTAGAGGTTGCTTTTATCTGCGGGATGATGGCGGATGAGCTCAAACTCTCAAATAAGATGGCTCGTCGGGCCGGGCTTCTGCATGATATCGGCAAAGCCATGGATCATGAAATTGAGGGCTCCCATGCGGTTATCGGGGCTGATTTTGCTCGGCGTTATGGCGAATCTCCAGAGATTGTCCAGGCTATTGAGGCCCATCATAATGATGTTGAGATCAAACACCCCCTTGATGTTTTGGTGCAGGCTGCCGATGCCCTTTCCGGAGCTCGTCCCGGAGCCCGGAAAGAGATGCTTGATGCCTACATCAAGCGCCTTGAGGCTCTTGAAGATATTGGTAACTCCTTTAAAGGGGTTGAGAAAACTTTTGCTATTCAGGCCGGTCGTGATGTGCGGGTGATGGTTAATCATGAGAATATCAGTGATGAAGATGCCGTGGTTTTGTCACGTGATATTGCTGGTAAAATCGAGAAAGAGTTGACCTATCCCGGGCAGATTCGAGTCACTGTTATTCGTGAAACCAGAGCTTTTACGATGGCCAAATAGGCGATGGCGTCGTAAAAAG
>JAGGWR010000208.1 GCA_021163445.1 Candidatus Tharpella aukensis | reverse complement strand
GCCGCCGGTGTCGCGATCTACGTGATGTCTCTTTCAACCCTCGACTCTTTGACCCTGACCCGCCAGACCTACTATCGGGACTACCGTTTTGCCGATATTTTTGTTAGTTTAAAAAGAGCGCCCTTATTTTTTAAAGAGCGTTTGCAGGAAATTGCCGGGGTTGAACAACTGCGTACCCGGGTGGTGGCTGCAGCCAATCTGACGGTGCCCGGTTTTCATGAGCCGATCAGCGGTCATCTCATCTCGTGCCCGATATCGGGTGCGGCCTCGCTTAACAGCCTCTATCTGCGTCAAGGGCGGTTGGTCGATCCCGATCGTGATGATGAGGTCGTAGTCAGCGAAACCTTCGCTAAAGCCCACGCCTTTTCTCTCGGAGACACCCTCACTGCGACAATCAATGGCCGCCGTAAAACCTTGCAGATTGTTGGAGTTGCAATGTCGCCGGAGTTTGTCTACCAGCTTCAGCCCGGCTCCCTTTTTCCCGATTTCAAGCGTTACGGGATTTTGTGGATGGGGCGCAAGGCCCTGGCCAAGGCCTACGATATGGACGGCGCTTTTAACGATCTCCTGATAAAATTGGCCAAGGGAATGCGACCGGAGGAGGTTGTCGAATGTCTTGACCGGCTGCTTGAGCCCTATGGCGGACTCGGGGCCTATGCGCGTAGGGAACAGATCTCCCACCGCTTTCTTTCAGAAGAGTTTCGCCAGCTCGAACAGATGGCGACCATCTATCCGGCAATTTTTCTGGCGGTGGCGGCATTTCTTCTGCATGTTGTGATCTCACGTCTGATCACTACCGAAAGGGAGCAGATCGCCATCTTGAAAGCCTTTGGTTATTATGATCGGGATATCGCTTTTCACTATTTCAAACTGGTGCTGATGATTGTTAGCGTGGGCGTCGGAATTGGTTTGCTTGCGGGCTTCTGGCTGGGGCGAAATTTGAGCGAGATCTATATGGATTATTATCGTTTTCCCTTTCTCCTCTACACCCTGCATCCCCGGATTGTCGTATTTGCCGTAGGCGTTAGTTTGGCGGCCGCAGCTTTTGGTACCGGCGGAGCCTTGTGGCGGGTGGTAAAGCTGCCCCCGGCCGTGGCTATGCGACCTGAACCGCCGGCGACCTATCGTCCAAGTTGGCCTGAGCGTTTCGGCCTTAAGGATTTTTTTTCGCAACCGACCCGGATGATTATCCGTCATCTTGGTCGCCGTCCCTTTAAAGCCGCACTCTCGGTTATCGGTATCGCTCTGGCTTGTGCCATCCTGATGGTCGGCAGTATCTTTCAGGATGCGATCGACTATATTGTCGAGGTCCAGTTCGGCCTGGCTCAACGTGAAGATTTGACCGTGACTTTTGTCGAGCCCAGCGCCTATCGCGCCCTGTTGTCTCTTCAGCGTCTGCCCGGAGTAGATCACGGCGAACCTTTTCGTTCGGTGCCGGTTCGGCTTCGTTTTCGGCAGCGTCACTACCGGACGGCGGTGGTTGGGATGCCGAAAGATAACGTTCTGCACCGTTTGCTGGATGAGAATCTGAAATCTTTAAAACCACCGGTAGCCGGGATTGTTTTAACCGATCAGCTTGGCAGCATCCTTAAGGTTAAGCCCGGTGAACGTTTGACACTTGAAGTTTTAGAGGGGAAAAGACCGCAGCTTGAGGTTACGGTGGCAGCTTTGACCAAAGAATTTATTGGGGTTTCGGCCTATATGGAGTTAACCTCATTAAATCGCCTCATGGGTGAGGATAATCTGATCTCCGGGGCCTATCTCGCAGTAGATGAGCCCCACCTGCGCGGCATCTACTTGGCTTTGAACGGGATGCCCCGGGTTGCCGGAACCGTGTCCCGCCGCCATGCCGTGACCAGTTTTTATGAAACAATGGCCGATCAGATGCTGGTTTTCAGCCTTTTCGTTATTTTTTTTGCTGGTGTCATCGCTTTTGGTGTGGTTTACAATAGTGCTCGCATAACCTTGTCGGAGAGAGCCCGGGAGCTGGCCAGTCTGCGCATCTTAGGGTTTCGCCGTTTAGAGATTGCCTATATCCTGCTGGGTGAACTGGCAATCCTGACATTGGTTGCCATTCCCTTAGGTTTTCTGTTAGGGTATGGATTGTGTGCCTATATCATCTATTCTCTACAGACCGATCTTTACCGGATTCCGCTGCTGGTTGAGCCCGGCACCTACGCCTTTGCCGCAACCGTGATCATTCTGGCGACGATGCTCTCGTCCGGCTTGGTGGGCTGGCGGATTCACCGTTTGGATTTGATTGCAGTTTTGAAAACAAGGGAGTGATGGCTAAGTGAAAAGTTCCGATCTCCTGCGTCGTAGTGGTTTTTCAGACACTCGACATACTATATGTATGGTCTCGCGCCTGAAAAACCACTACCTCTTGCACCCCAAGGGCACTTCCTGCGGGGCGTATATCGAAATTTTCACTTAGCCATCTCAGGCTTTTACGAATGCACCAAGGGAGTAACCTTTGCGTTTTCGAAATATTTTGCTCAGTTTATTGGCTGGTGGGGCTCTGATAGCGGCTCTGGTTTACGGTTTTCGGCCGCAACCGGTTAAAGTTGATCTGGTTGTTGTCGAGAAGGGGCCCTTGACTGTGACTATCGCTGAAGAGGGGCGCACTCGGGTTGTTGATCGCTATATTATCTCGGCCCCGGTTACCGCGATGATGGCGCGGATAGATCTTGATGTTGGCGATAGTCTGATTGCCGGTGATTCTTTGGCCACACTTCATCCTTTGGTCTCGGCAGTTCTTGACCCGCGCAGTCGGGCTCAGGCTCAAGCTCGTTTGGCGGCGGCCAACGCTGCCTTGAAAGCGGCGCAAGAAGGAGTTGAAAAGGCGCGGGCTCAACTTACGCTGGTGCAAACCAGGCAAAAGCGGGTCAGTAATATCGTGGCCTTGCAGGGACTTGCCCAAGAACGTTTGGATGAAGTCGAAAGTATGGTTAAGCAAGGTCGGGCCGGGCTCAAATCAGCTGAGTTCATGGTTGAAGTGGCCCGTTATGAACACCAGGCGGCGTTGGCGGTTCTAAAGTTCACGAAAACGGCGGCGGCTCCGGGCGAGGTTGAAAAAATTGTTTTAAAAGCGCCGGTCAGCGGCCGGGTGCTTAAATTATTTCAAGAGAGCGCCGGAGTTGTTAATGCCGGTCAATCTCTGTTGGAAATCGGTGATCCGCAAACCCTTGAGGTTGAGGTCGACTTGCTTTCGGCTGATGCCGTGCGCGTGCAACCCGGTACGCGGGTTCTTTTTTCTCGTTGGGGCGGTGAAAAAGAGCTTTCCGGCGTCGTCAAAAGGGTCGAGCCGCACGGTTTTACTAAATTTTCGGCCTTGGGTGTTGAAGAACAGAGGGTTTGGGTGATTGTCAATTTTGTTGAGCAGGCAGAGAGTTTAAAGCGTCTTGGCGATGGCTATCGCCTTGAAGCAAACTTTATTCTCTGGCATGAGGATGCGGTTTTAAAGGTTCCGGGCAGTGCCCTTTTTCGACTTGATGATGGATGGGCTCTTTTTGTTGTCAAAGAAGGGCGGGCTCTGCAGCAGCTAGTCGAGATTGGTCATCGAGGCGGGATTTATGTGCAGATCATCTCCGGTCTTAAGGTTGGGGCAACGATTATCAATTATCCCGGTGATAGTATTGTTGATGGCTGTCAAGTACGTCGCTTCGGCAAAAAATAGGGCAACTATTCCGCGCGAGTAGAGAAGCACCGGCTCTTTTCTCATTTTTTAAAAGTAGACAATTTATTCAAATCGTCTGTAAATATCCCGTCCACACCTTTTTAATAAGTTGGTTGATGTGTTCGTATGAATAATAAACGGAACATCTATGCATGGGCCATGTATGACTGGGCCAACTCGGCCTATGCGACAACCGTCATAGCCGGATTTTTCCCGCTCTTTTTCAAAGAATATTTCAGTGCCAGTGCTGATGTCACAGTAAGTACCGCGCAGCTCGGGGCCGCCAATTCGCTTTCAAGCCTGATAATCGTCTTGATTGCTCCGCTGCTGGGTGCCGTTGCCGATGCCGGGGGTCTGAAAAAACGGTTTCTTTTTCTCTTTGCCTACCTGGGCATTTTGATGAGCGCCGCGCTGGCTCTGGTCTCAAAAGGGGCCTGGGAGATGGCCATCTTTGTTTATGTCCTGGGCAACATCGGCTTTATGGGGTCAAATATTTTTTACGACGCACTGCTCCCCTCGGTTGCCGGGGAGAAAACGGTCGACCGGGTTTCGGGGTTAGGGTTTGCCTTGGGCTACCTCGGTGGAGGTCTGTTGTTTGCCCTGAATGTTATGTTGGTGCAGCAGCCCGACTGGTTCGGTCTTTCAGGCAAAGCCCAGGCTGTCAAACTCTCTTTTTTCAGTGTCGCATTGTGGTGGGCTCTCTTTTCGCTGCCGCTTTTTTTCTTTGTCAAGGAACCGAAAAATGGAACCGTAAAAGGAGCCCTGCCGGTCGCGACGGAAGGCTACCGGCGGCTTGCCAAAACCTTTAAAAAGGTCTCGAAACTCAAAGGCCTTCAGCTCTTTCTGGTTGCTTACTGGCTCTACATCGACGGGGTCGACACTATTATTCGGATGGCCGTAGATTACGGCATGGCTCTTGGGTTTGATGCCAAAAGCCTGATTACCGCTTTGCTGATTGTGCAGTTTGTCGGTTTTCCGGCGACCCTGTTTTTTGCCAGGTTAGCACAGGTCTGGGAGACAAAAAAAGCGATTTTTACGGCGATCTTGATCTATCTTTTTATCGTGCTCTGGGCCAGCGTAATGGATGAAATCTATGAATTTTATCTGCTGGCCGTGATGATTGCACTGGTGCAAGGAGGCATCCAGGCACTCAGCCGTTCATATTATGCCAAGATGATTCCAGCGGAATATGCCGCTGAATTTTTTGGGTTTTATAATTTGCTGGGCAAATTTGCCGCGATTTTAGGGCCCCTGCTGGTCGGCATTGTGGCTCTAACCAGTGGCAGCTCGCGTGCCGCTATTGCCTCGATTGCCATCTTTTTTATTTTAGGGGCCGGATTGCTGTTGCTGGTCGATGAGAAAAAAACCACTCGGCAAGTACGTGATGCCCTGAACTTATAATAGAGGGTGCTAATTCTTTAAAACGGATATCTATTAAATTAACAAATATTGCCATGATGTCAAGTTGGTTGGTTAACCTTAGGAGGAATCGTGAAACAGCCAGGTGATGAAAATATTTTTGTTAAGTTTGAGGCTTTGAGAAACAACCTCAATGAGATCATCTTTGATCAGGAAAAGGCGGTTGACGAGGTTGTGGATGCATTTATTCATATGTCTTACCAGCCGGTCGAAAATCCTCCTCGGGCGATCATGACCTTTTTCGGGCCTCCGGCCGTCGGCAAAACTTACCTGGCTACTTCTTTGACCTCTTGTCTGGATGAGTATAGCGAAATCAGGCTCTTTGATATGGAGCAGTACAGTGATCTGGAGACTGCCGGCTTGCTGATCGGGCAAAGATTTCCGGCCGAATCCGGCCCGGATGGGGAACTGACCGAGTTTATCAAAAATCATCCGAAATCGATTATTCTTTTTGACGCTATCGAAAAGGCCGACAACCTCTTACAGTTGGCACTTTTAAACCTGCTGACCAGCCCGGAGTCCGACAGTGGTATCGATTGCAGTGGGATCATTGCCATTTTTACTTCCAACCTGGGTGTGACCCTCTATCAGGATCAGGAGTTTCTGGGCGACCTTGACGGGGATCGGTTTCGGGCTCAGGCGCAGGTTATGGAGGCTGTTTCCCGGGAGCGGAAGGTGGTTTACGAGGTTGTACAAAACGCTATTGCTCCGAAGCTGTTGGCGGCCATGGCGCGCAATTCCATTATCCTCTTTAATCGGCTGAGTTTAACTTCGATGGTGCGTATCGGTATGGAATGTTTAGGCAACTATTCCAATCATTTCACCGAAAAAAGTGCGGTTGCTTTCAAATATGAAGATTTCGAGAAGATTGTCACCCTGTTGACTCTCTCCTTTGCGCCGGTTATCAATATCAAACAGGTGAAAAAGAAGTTGCCCGATCTCTTTCTCGGGCGGGTTACCCGTTTTATCAGTGAGCAGCACAAATATCCTGATGAAGTAGTCTGTCGGCTTTCGAAAAGAGTGGCTAACTTTCTTGCCAAACTTGAGCCGGAGAGGGAACTTCTACTGCAGAATCTGTTCAAGCGGAATGAGACCTTGGAGTTGAGCTGGCAGGAGAGCTGGCGCGCTAAGAAACTGATCTGCACAATCAATCGGGTTGTCCGCAAGCGACTGCCGCCGGTAAGGGATTTTCTGCGTGAACGCCAGCCCACGATTGAGTTTTCCCAACTCGGGTTTAATGACATTGCCGGTAACCGGGCCACGAAGAAGAATTTGAAGCAGATTATTACCATCCTGCAAAGACCCAAACTGGTCAAAAAATTCGCTATCGATATGCCCAAGGGGATGCTGATGTACGGTCCGACCGGGGTTGGTAAGACGATGTTCGGCAAGGCTTTTGCCCATGAGGCCCAGCGCCCCTATATTTATCTCACTCGCAGTGATCTTTTTGATCCTGATTACATCAGAAAAGCCTATCAGAAAGCCCGTGAATTTGCTCCCAGCATCGTTTTTCTTGATGGGGTTGATATCAAAGGTTTAATTGAAGGGGTTTATGCCACCATGCCGGATGAACAACTGCTTTTCGAGCTGGATGCTCTCTCAGCCGATCTTCCGGATTGTGTTTTTACGATTGCCACGGCCTTGAAAAGGGAGGATGTCAGCCCAAGGCTCATCGCTCCGGGGCGCATTGATACTTTTGTCGAAGTGCCGGAGCTGGATCGCGAAGCCCGACGTTTTTTTATTACGAAGATCCTGGAAAAACCTAATGACGGCAAAATCAAAGTTGAAAGGGTAGTGCGCTATATAACCGGGATGAACGGTCGTGATTTGCAACGGATCGGTAAGGAGGCGGCGCTTTATGTTATTCGTAACGGTCTTGATTTGATTACCGAGGAGATCCTGATTGAACAGATAAATATCATCAAGTACGGTTACAAAATCGAAAAGAAGCATATCAGAAATCTTGAAGAGGATCTTAAGATTACCGCCTATCATGAAGCCGGGCACGCCGTTCTCTCTCATCTCCTGCTCCCGGATGTCAAGATTGAGCAGGTCACGATTGCGCCGCGTCTCAATGTTCTTGGTTTTATCTCCTACACCATGGATGAGTTTCCCGGTAATGCCTCTCGGGAAGAGATTTTCAACAATATCTGTGTTCTGTTGGCCGGTCGCCTGGCCAGTGTCAAACAGTTTGGCAGTTCGGGGATCGATAGCGGGGTGGCGAATGATCTCGAAGCGGCGACACAGCAGGCCTATACGGCAATCGCCTGTCTCGGTATGGATGAGGAGATTGGCTTTGTCCATGCCGAGACCCTGATTCAAAATGTAAACCCAGAGCTTTTTTCAGCCGCCGTCGAGATGCGGGTCGGGCAATGGCTTAAGGAGGCCGGGGCAAAGGCCGAAACCCTGATTGAACAGCACTGGGCCAAAGTCAAAAGACTGGCTGCAATCCTTATTAAAGAGGAGATCGTCGACGGGGTTGAGTTGGAAAAGGTGCTGATGGAT
>JAGGWR010000063.1 GCA_021163445.1 Candidatus Tharpella aukensis | reverse complement strand
GATCAAAGGTGAGATCACCAGCGCCAAACTGTCAAGGGCCAGCGCCGGAACCTGATAACAGGCCGATTTGCCGCCCCCGGTGGGCAGGACGAGTAGTGAGTCATCGTGTTTGAGAACGCACTCTATCGCCTCTTGCTGAAACGGGAGAAAAGCCTCATGACCCCAGTACTGTTTGAGAATATCAGCCGATTTTTGCATCTGCCTGCTGTTCACTGTTTACTGTCCAGTGCTTTTTTTAGCTACAGGCAAAGATATTATAAATGTTGTTCCTTTATCGAGTGTGCTTTGAACCTCAATATTGCCACGGTTGGTTTCAATCAGGGTGTGGACAATGGAAAGACCTAAACCGGTGCCGTTGTCCGGTTCTCTGGTTGTATAAAAGGGGTCAAAAATTGACGGCAGATCTTCCGGGGCGATGCCGCAGCCGGTATCGCTCAGGCTGATCTCCATGTGGCTCTGTATGCATGCGGCCCGAATGCCGATTGATCCATTTTCCGGCATCGCCAGCTGCGCATTAATCAAGAGGTTGATCATAATCTGGCCGAGTTGTTGCGGGTCGACAAGTGTTGGTGGCAGGTTGTCAGGGAGGTTGAGGGTGAATTTAATTTGGGCAAACCCTTTGCGGTGCTTGATCGCTTCAATTGACTGAAGGATAATATTTTTAACAGAAACCGATTGAATCCTGGCTTTTTGGGGGCGACCATAGGCGAGCAGGTCACTGACAATACGGGCTATTTTGTCAACTTTTCCTAACATGCTGCTAAAACGTTTTAAATTTGTTTCTGCATCGCCGTTTATTTCCGCTTTTTTCTTTAAGATCTGGAGTTGGCCCGAAATTACAGTCAGGGGGTTGTTTATTTCATGCGCGGCACCGGCTGCCAGCCGGCCAACTGTGGCCAGGCGGTGAGCCTGGCGTAGTTCATGTTGAATTCCTTCACTCTGACGATTAAGTTCGGTGATGGTCTCGGATTGACCGGCGAGTTCATTGGTCAGGCGGCTGCGCTCAATAATATCACTGATACCGGCAGCAAAATGGGAAATAGTCTCAAATAGAACCGTCTTATTGACGCCGCTGCGGCCGAGTTGGCAACAGTCAACAATCAGTTGGCCGTGGATTTCGGTATCAATTGTCTGGACAGCTTGGCAAATGGGAACCACCAGGATCGAGGGATGCTCTTTTAACGGGTTAATTCGGCTGTTTCTCAGCAGGGCATCGGATTTTTTCAGGATCAGGCGTTTAATCGTTTCTAGAATTTTTGTTTGACGTTCTTTGTCGTTGTCGGTTAGAGCGTTTATCCCTTTACCGGTTAGGGCTTTGTTTGCAATCAAATCTTTTTCTGAAAACTTTTCATGGCCAAATTGTCCAAGCCAGCAGGCGGGGCCACTTTCGCATTGCCCAAGGCCGCAAAAAGCGAACCGGCTTTGATAGAGCTCAAGGGTTAGAGCAATGATTTCTTCGAGTATCGTATTGCGTTTGGGGCGCAACCCCAGTTTCTGGTCAATCTCGGCCAAGCCTTTGAGCAGGCGATTTTTCAGTTCAAGTTCGGCCAGTGTTTTTTCTCGTTCCAGGTTGAGGCGCCCGAGCTCCAGGTTGGCTTTACGGATGGCGGAGAAATAAAGTTTATTGTCAACTACTTCGAGGTTGTTACCGAACTCATTTAGGCGATTATTGACTGTGTGGTAGATGTTTAACAAGGAGTCGTGATCAAGGCGAAAAAAGATCTTTAAGGACTCAACTGTGTTGGCGTAGGGGGCTGAGGTTGAATAGTTTAGTTCATGATTGATGAAGTAGTTGGAGCCCAGATTGTAGAGGTTGCAGATAGCGTCGGCAAAGCGCACCAGCAGCGGTAGTGATGGGATTTCGTTGCGGTTTCCGGGCGGTGGCTGGTGGTGGAGCCAAATCGCTTCAACGATGGGAGAGGGGAAGTTCCAGGCTTCAGCCGCCCATTTACCGATCAGGTGGTGACCAGCCCCTAAAATCTCTTTTTCCAGGCTTAGCGGAGGCCATTCACGACGGCTGTTGTTGTCTGTTTCTGAGAGTTCTGAAAGGAGTTGGGTGAATGGTTTTTGCAACTGGTGGTAAGCTATTAGTTTGCCTATGTCATGGAGGAGCCCGGCAATGAAAGCATCTTCAGGATGTGGGTAATTGAGCTTCCTGGCCAGTTCTTCACTGGCCAGGGCGCAGGCGACGCAGTGTTGCCGGAAGGCGGCCATCTCCTGTTCGCGCTCCTTGCCGGCGGCGTTGAAAGTGTCAAAGATAGTGACGCTCAAGGCCAGGTTGCGAATTTGTTTTTTGCCCAGTAAGGAGATAGCGTGGCTCAGGTCTGCGACTTTAGTCGATAAAGCAAAGGCCGGCGAGTTGATCAGCATCAGAATGCGGGCCGTAAGGATTGGATCCTGTTTGATCAAGGAGGCCATCTCTTGAAAGTTTATCTGTTCGTCGAAACAGGTGTTGATGATTCGACTGGCCAGCGCCGGCAGCGGCGGAATATCTTCTATTTTGCCAAGTTGCTCTATGATTTGGTCATTTTGCAAATTTTATTTCTCTTTTCAGATTTGATAATTTTGCGCTAAAGTCGAGCCTTCTCTTTTTTTCTGTAAAATGATTGTAACTATAGCAATTCATTAAATAAATAGCAAGTTTATTGTAGAACTAAGTATATGTATGTGGGTGAGAAAGGTTGCGGGTTTGGCTTGATAGATTGTAGTTAAATATGTTACTGGTTAGTTTTTACAGCAATCCTATAATTTGATGAACTCATAAAAAGTCATGGGATGGCTAAGTAAAAATTTCGATATACAAGGAGTAGTGGTTTTTCAGGCGCGAGACCATACATGTAGTATGTCGAGTGTCTGAAAAACCGATACGACGCAGAAGATCGGACTTTTTACTTAGCCATCAAATTTAATCGTATGGAGCTGGAGAGGGCATGGACAGTTGTGAAGGTGAGATAGTTGAAGATCTGGGGCAGCGTTTACTGGCGGCCTTGGGAGAACACTCTCGTCTGGTAATCCTGACTCATAATAACCCGGATCCTGATGCCTTTGCTTCAGCCTGTGGTTTGGCTGCGGTGATTAACTTTCTTGCTCCTGAGTGTCGGGTGCAGGTCGCATATGGCGGTATTGTCGGACGTAGTGAAAATCGTACAATGATGCGTTATCTGCCTTTTAAAGCGGTGCCTTTCAGCCGGGTACGGGGGCGTGATAATGTTGCTTATGCTTTGGTCGATACTCAGCCGCTGGCCGGGAATAATGTTTTGCCGGATGATAAAATTCCAGCTATAGTTATTGATCATCATCCTCAGAAAGGGGCCACCAGAGCACTTTTGGCTAAAACTCCATTTGTTGATATTCGTACCGGTTATGGTTCGTGTACGACTATTGTGACTGAATATATGCAGTGTTTAGGGGTCACAATTACAAGCTCGCTGGCGACGGCTCTGGTTTATGGTATCACTTCCGAAACCCAGCATTTAGGGCGCGAGGCCAGTCCTCGGGACCGGTGTATTTATAATGATCTGGTGCCTCTGGTTAATATGCGTCGACTCTCTCAAATTGAGTTCAGCCGCAGGCCGCGAGAGCACTTTATCTATATCAGCAAAGCCATTGATAACGCTTTTGTCTATCGTCAGGTGATTGGCTCTCGATTAGGGCCGGTAGAAAATCCCGATGTGGTCGCCGAGGTCGCTGATTTTCTGCTTCTTCATGAGCGTATGAGTTGGTCGATTGTGACCGCTTTTTACGATGATAAACTGATTATATCAGTACGTGCCAGTAACCATCGGGCTCATGCCGGAACCGTGGTGCGTGAACTGCTTGAAAAACTTGGCGGTACCGCCGGTGGCCATAATCAGGTGGCTGGAGGTCAACTAGATTGCCAGGGGCGGAGCCAATTAGAGATTGCCGAACTTGATCATGGTTTAATTGTCGATTTTTTGGGTCAGGTGACCGGTGTTGAAAATGTCAAAACAATCAAACCGTTTATCTCCGCTGAACTCAATGATCCCTGGGCTCAAGGTGATGAGTGAAATCTTGCCGGATGACCTAAGTTTGGTCTCTCATTTAAACGTAAACGATCAATCATGCTTTATCTATACTCCCCAAACTCCCCATAATTTTTTAGTAGATACTTCATTCCCCTGGTTAGAAGTGGTTGAAGATGTGTTGGCCGGGCATGGCCTTGATGAGCCGGCAGCCGGGATGGGGCGGGGGGCGATCTTCTTTCTCTCTGGCGGCAAACTGCCCTATCCCATTGTTGTTCGTCAATATCGCCATGGCGGTCTTTTGCGTTTTTTGAGTGGCGCGAGATTTTTCTCCCCGCGCCGTTTTCTGGCTGAACTACAAATCCATACCCAGGTTCAAAGGTTCGGCATCTCAGTTCCCCCGGCCCTCGGGGTTATTGTTGTAAAGCAAGGGGCAAAGAGTGTTTTTGTCAATGGCTACTATGTGACCCGCCGCCTGCAAGAGTGTGTCGGTCTGGCGGAATTCATGGAAACAGCCGGGGCCGCAGGTCGTCTACAAATTTCCTATGATATTGGAGCCGGTCTGCGGAAATTGCACGAACAAGGGATCTTTTATACCGATCTGCATGTTAAAAATATATTAGTTGAACCTCAGGGAAAGGTCTGTTTTATAGATTTTGATAAGGCCAAACAATATAACGCACCTCTTTCCGGCCGCCGTCGGCGGGCCAATCTCTATCGCTTTATACGTTCGGTTAAAAAATACTTGGATCGTGGGGGTAAACTGACGGATAGTGATCGTGCCGCTTTTTTGATTGCCTATGAGCCTGACCCGAAAAAGTATGATAAATTGTTTCGTCAGCTTGGTTTAGGCTTGCTCTGGCGCCACTGCTTCTACCGTCCCGGCTGGTGGCTCAATCGGAGTTGACGGGTTT
>JAGGWR010000239.1 GCA_021163445.1 Candidatus Tharpella aukensis | reverse complement strand
TCCTTACGACTGAATGTGAGAATTTGTTTAACCAGCTCTTTGGCCCGCTGGCCTGATGTAAGAACCTGAGCAATATCTTTTTTGGCGTTACTACCATCGGGAAGGTCAAGTAGTACTAGTTCCGAAAAACCTAAAATAGAGGTTAGAATATTGTTGAAATCATGCGCAATTCCGCCCGCAAGTGTGCCAATGGCTTCCATCTTCTGAGACTGTGCAAGTTGCTCCTCAAGCTCTTTTTTTTGTTGAAACATATCATGAAGTTTAGTAACATCGTTGATCGCTACCAAAACCCTACTCAGCCCATTTTCACTTCTATTAATAACGACCTTTTTTATCACTACATGAAGGGCGTTGCCGTCTGAATTCTGATTTACCCCTTCTCCTTCATACCAATCTTTTCCACTGACAAACACCTCTATCTGGTCAATAAAATGCTGCGATTCACCGGAGATCAAAACCCGCGACAATGCATCTTGCAACTGTTCAGAGGAATCTATGTTATAGAGTTGCCGGGCTGCTTTATTCATCTGTAATGTCTTAACCAGATCCGCCAGATTCTTTACCTCATCAGGGTTTTGTTTCAAGTAGTCAGTCAAATTATCTACGCCACCGGCTTTGAGCTCTTGAACTCGATCTGCAGCCAGAGAGAAATCCTGTAAAAACAGAGGGGTTGGAGAGTCGTTGAAGAGGTTGCGGTGATACTCTTCACTCTCTTTTAGAGCCTGTTGTGATCTCTTTAAGGGGGTAACATCTCTTTTTACGGCAATGAAATTAGTAATCCGATTATCATCGCCAAAAATGGGTGAAATTGTTGCTTCCTCATAATAATCACTGCCATCCTTTTTCCGATTAATAAACTCGCCTTGCCAGGTTTCGCCTGCCAACAAAGTCTTCCACATATTTTGATAAAAATCGAGGCTATGTTGACCGCTCTTTAATACCCTGGGATTTTGACCGGTCGCCTCGTCACGCGAGTATCCGGTTATTCTGACAAAAGCCGGGTTTACATATTGAATAGTTCCTTCAGAATCCGTGATGACAATGGTTTCCCCGGATTGCTCAACCGCCCGCTCAAGACGCTGACGAGCTTTTTCGGCCTTTTTACGTTTGCTAATGTTGCGAAAGGACTCAACAACGCCAAGGTCCTCTCCCGACTTATCAATGATTGGCGCTATCGCAACCTCATAGTTGTGCTCATTACCATCGACATCACAATAACTTCGCTCAACAATCAGGACGGCATGATCTCTCTTTTTTGTCGACAATGGACATTGAAAGTCGCCTCCTGAACAAGGATGTTCCCGGTCATGGAAATATTCATAACATTTTGTTCCAGCATCAAATTGTCCATCCCGTCTGCCGCCGGGAATTTTCCGGGCCGCACGATTGCTTAGAATAATCTTGTAATCACGCGAAATCACAATAATAGGGTCGGGATTGGCATCAAGAACTGTCTGCAGGAAATCTCGTGATTGCTGTAATGCAGCCTGGGCTTGCATTTTGACTCGCAATCTCTGGATATAAGTAAGAACCACAAAAGCGACTATGATAAAAAGAAAAAGTCCAGTAAAAGCCGGCCAGTGAGCTCGAAAAATGGCTTTGAATGTGATTTCACCATAATGTTCATACGGTGTGATGCGAAGAATTTTCAAGCATTCGTGAACTGTTTGATAATTTTGCGGGATAGTCCAGGTAGGACCAGCCAGATTTTTCTCCTTTTTATCGAGATCGCCTAAAGTTAACAGGGTTGCAACTACTTTTTCAGCTAAACCACCATCGGTGTGAGCGAGTTTGGCCAAGGGCCATTCGGGATAAAGACGGGTTGAATGGAGCAGTGGAAAGCCGGGGGTAGCAGGAGATTGCCCGAGAACCTGAAAATCGTTCAACTTTATATTGCCTTCCCGACTCATCCTTTCCAAGGTGCCGCTGCGTACGGTTCCGACATCGACTCGACCTTCCTGCACGGCTTTGACAACAGCATCATGAGTCAGGCCAAACTCGAGAGAGCTGCAATCTTTGACCGGATCAATCCCGTTTTCCATAAGTTTGCGCCAGGCCATCAGCCAGCCACCAAACGAATTTTTATGAACCGCCATAAATCGTTTACCGACAATTTGCGGCAAAGTTTTGAGATCATCACGCCCGGATCGACAGAAAATAACCCCACCAAAAGAAGTTTTACAGGTTTGCCCCGAGCAATCCTTATGTTTTATAGTGGCGATACGTTGAGCCCCATAGCGGGCTTCAATTGTAGCGTAACAGGCGGGATTAGCCAAAACAAATTCAACCTCTCCGGATTCGACGACAGGATAAATTTCATCAAAATCCAAAGGTTTTACGATAAATGTGTACTCTTTTAACTGGTTATTCAAAAAAATGGTGGTTGGCTCCCAACGCTCAAGACAACGTTCTCTACCGCAATGCGCCAAAACCCCAATCCTGACCGTTTCTTTGGCACTCAGATGACAAGGGAAAAAAGAGAACCCAATAACCACTAATAGAACTATTTTCGCGAGCTTTAACAAGACTATTTTTTTGATCTTCATAGACTTTTCACCCAAAAAATTGCTTTTATTTGTGTTAATTTGTGTTTATCTATGGTTGAAAAAGCAGAACCACAAATTAACACAAATTTTGATGTATTAATTTAAATTTTTTTGTCTCTCGCCCGTTCGCGTTGCTCACTCAAGACGCCAAGACGCCAAGAAAAACCATTATATAATTTGATTGTTTGAACTCTTTGCGTCTTGGCGTCTTGGCGAGAGGCCTTTGGGTTGCGGGCAAAGCCCGCCTTAACCGGCTATAGCTCTACCCACCACTTCTCTCAACTCTTGCATTTGAACTGGTTTAGCCAGCGCCGCACAAAAACCATATTTAGCAAAATCAGCCATTACCGGGTCGAGAAAGGGCTCTTCCAACAAAAGTTCTAACCATTTTCTCGTCATCCATGACCAATATTCGACCCTGCCCGGTTACCGGAGAGACAACAACATCTTTTTGAGCAAGCACAGGCATCTCTGAGGATGCGAGAAGATAAGTTGAATTCAACTCAAAGCGGAATTAATGCCTTTTCTTAACTCAGCCAGATCAAAGGGCTTTGCCAGAGCAGCGCAGAATCCAGCATCTCGGTAACCGGCCATTATCGGGTCGTTCGAGTAACCACTTGCGACAATGAGTTTAGCTTTAGGATCAAGTTGAAGAAGTCGTCGGGCCGCTTCCTGTCCACCTATGCCGCCGGGGATGGTTAAATCCATAATCACGAGATCAACTGGCGTACCACTATCCTGTAACTCCTGATACTTGTTTATTAGCTGTTCGCCATCTGCCACCGTAACCGCTTCATGGCCGAGGCTAGAGATTTGTCTTTGAACCAGTTCTCTAACTATCTTTTCATCATCCATCACCATAATCCTGGCTGATTTCACTGCTGGTCTTGATTTCTGTTGTGTCGCAACAGAAATGTTCGAGGAAGGCTCAGCGGGCAGATATATAGTAAAGAGTGTTCCTTTACCAAGGCTGGATTGAACCGTGAGATGTCCATCATGTTTGTTGATAATTGAATGACAGATTGCCAGCCCAAGTCCACTACCTTCCTGTTTTGTTGTAAAGTAAGGGTCAAATATTTTGTCTATAATCTCCTGCGGAATACCGATGCCTGTGTCTTGAATAGTAATACGGACAAAATTTCCCTCATGCATACTTGAGAGCGATTCGGATTTAATATCTTCAATATTGTTGCAGTTGATATCTATCTTCCCGCCCTCCGGCATGGCATGTTTAGCATTAATGATAATATTCTGTACAACCTGGTCGACCTGTCCACTATCCACATTGACCATCCAAAGATCGTCCGGAAAAGTGTAATTACAAGAAACCGGAGAGCCATGAAGCACAAAATCGGCAGAATCACGGATAATTCCGGTTAAAGAAGTTATTTCCTTGACCGGATCGCCACCTTTGGAAAAGGTTAACAGCTGCTGAGTGAGTTTTGTCGCCCTTTTAGACGCTTTTTGGGCCTCAGAAAGAAGAGAGAGTGCTTCGGCATCATTACTGACATGGTAGGTTGCCAGCTCAATGTTGCCCATAATGGCTGAGAGAAGATTATTGAAATCATGGGCAATGCCACCGGCAAGGACGCCAACTGACTCAAGCTTTCTGACCTTGATCAGTTCTTCCTCCATCTTTTTCTCATGGGTAATATCACGAAATACGAGGACAACCCCTATAAGTTTGCTTTCCCGATCCCGGATGGGTGCCCCACTATCAGCTATGCTTCTCCTGCTTCCACTTTTGCTAATGAGAACTGTATGGTTGGCAAGGCTAGTGATTTCTCCTTTTTGCAGAACACGGGAGATAGGATTTACACATTTTTGCCCGGTTTTTTCATTGATTATGTTAAAGACTTCTGTCGATAGTTTTCCATTTGCTTCCTCATTATTCCATCCAGTCAGTTGTTCCGCCATCTTGTTTATAAAGGTAATTCTTCCTTGGGTATCTGTTGCTATAACACCATCACCAATGGATCGCAGAGTAACGCTCAGGCGCTCCTTACTTTCCCGCAATTCATCCGAGATGAGCATGGTATTGCTGATATCTACCAGATAGCCCTGATAATGGCTGATTTCATTGTCAGCATTGCGGATCATGGTTGTCTGATCCATCACCCATACAGTTTTTCCACTACGAGAAATTAAGCGGTATGGCTTGTGGCTGAATAATTTTTCTTTATTTTGTGATGCAGTTGTCACCTCATCTACAACTCTTTGCAGATCATCGGGGTGGATGATCGAAGTATACAATATCGTACCGTCTAGAAATTCTTTATCAGAATAACCTAGAATTTCAGCAACATTCGCAGAGACATATTCCACTGGCCAGTTTTCAGTGTTTTTCCAAGTAAATGTAATGACCGGTCCATGTATGAACATATCGCGTTCACGTTGCAGGTCGTGCGTGCGCTTCCTCACCCTTTCTTCAAGTTTGTCAAAGGATTCTTGTAATTCTAATTTTGTTTTTTTGAGGGCAATTACTGTAGGCATCCATTTCCAAAAGCCAATGCTTAATAATAAAAACCCAACCAAGTAGCCGACCACTTTTTCCAGAAATGCCTGAATTTCAGTATCCCCAATGACAACGTATTTGTCAAGGCTGGGGAAATTATCGGTGATATCAATAAGCATACCGAACAGAATCAGACCAAAACCGGACATGATAAAAAGCCATCCTTGCTGTTTACCAATGTCCCCCTTGCGGCCAACCCGCCAAAGATAAAACAGTGTAAAAACAACAATAATCGCCCGAATGCTTTCAAGTAAAAAATCTGACATTTTTCTTCCCTACGTTCTGATAAGAGCACTTATTTGCGGGCCTTGCAATAACTTTTGGGTTGCGGAAGTAATTCCCGCATTAGAACTATTGTTCGATTTTTCCGGGCTGATCATACACTCCCTGTTGCAGTGGCAAAAGTGTTAGGTAAGTCATTGTCCATGGTTTTACCTACTTAACATGGTAACTGTTCAGCGAAAAAAATTAAAGAACAACACAGGAATAGTAAATTAATCCCTTATTAACC
>JAGGWR010000245.1 GCA_021163445.1 Candidatus Tharpella aukensis | reverse complement strand
TCTGCCCCGGTTGTTCACATCGTGGTATCTTCACTATTCTTAAAAAACTTAAAGTTTTTGTCTCCGGCGATATCGGTTGCTACACTTTAGGAGCCCTGCCGCCGATTTCGGCGATGCACGCTTGTGTCTGTATGGGAGCTAGTATCAGCATGGGCCATGGTATGGCCAAAGTTGTTGAACAAAGTGATGATATGAGTCAGAAGGTGGTCTCCGTGATTGGTGATTCAACCTTCTTTCATTCCGGTATGACCAGCTTGCTTAACTGTATCTACAACAAAAGTAATTCGGTCGCCATGATTCTCGATAACCGGACGACCGGCATGACCGGTGGTCAGGAGAATCCCGGTTCCGGGCGGACTTTAGATGGTGAAGATGCTATCAGCGCCGATATTCCGGCTCTGGTCAAAGCTTTCGGCATCAAAAATGTGGTCAAGATCGATCCTTACAATCTGGTTGATATCGAAGAGAAGATGAAAGCAGCTTTAGCCTCTGACGAGATGGTTGTGGTTGTGGTCGAGGCCCCTTGTGTCTTGCGTTATCGTATCAGTCATCCGCCGCTGAAGGTTGATCCGGAAAAATGTACTGGCTGTAAGCAATGCTTGAAAGTTAGCTGTAATGCTCTCTCTTTGGAGGAGAAAGGGGATGAGAGTTTTGTCGTGATCGACCCCAACATGTGTGCCGGTTGTGGAATCTGCGCCCAGGTTTGTAAGTTTGATGCAATTGGAAAATAACTTTGCCATATATGAAGTTGGAGTATAAATAATGGAAACAACAAATATTTTATTGGCTGGAGTCGGTGGTCAGGGGGTCTTGCTCGCAAGCCAGATTTTCACCTCCGTGGCGATTCAAGCCGATCTTGATGTTAAACAGAGTGAAGTTCACGGCATGTCGCAACGTGGCGGCAGTGTCACTAGTCATGTCCGTTTTGGCGATACGGTTTTCTCGCCGACAATTGATCCGGGCGAAGCCGATTTTTTGATCGGGTTTGAGCGTCTCGAAACCCTGCGTAATGCCCATTGCTTAAAACCGGGTGGGATGATTATCTATAACACGATGCGCATTAATCCGAGTACGGTAGCCTCCGGCGTGGCCGAATATCCGGATGATATCGATGATCGGATTACCTCTTTTTCGGATAAGGTTTATGCGATTGATGGTTTGGGGCTGGGTCAGCAAGCCGGGAATCCCCGTTCCTCTAATGTGGTTATGGTTGGGGCCGTGTCAACTTTTCTTTCGCTGCCCGAAACTCTTTGGGAAAAGAAGATTCGTGAACTTCTGCCCCCCAAACTGGTTGATCTTAACCTCAAAGCCTTTCACTTAGGCCGCGAAGCCGTAGCCGGAAAATAATTTTCCAGTTACAGTTATAATTTAAAAAAAAGGGGCGTTCTACGCCCCTTTTTTTTTGTTCAATTCATAAACAAACTTGTCTTTTACCCGCAAAAGGTATATTCCACCGCCATCCCGTGACTTTTTACGAGTTCATCAAACCTTGAACTTTTAACCCTGAACTTTGAACTGAATTAAATGCTTTATCAAAACACCAAACAGGTTTTAACCGCCCTGCATCAGATCAGTCGCCTGACTATGACTGGGATGAGTCGAGAAGAGCTGGCCCGGACGATTATTGAGTCCGTGACTGAAGCCCTCTGCTACGATCGGGTGGCACTCTATCTTTTACGTGAAGGGACGAGTCTGCTTGAGGGGGTTATCAATGTCGGTTGTCAGGTTAGTGTCAAAGGGTTGAAATATGACACCAAGAGAGATTCTTGTGTTGAAACCCGAGTTGTACGTACGGGCGAAATTATTCGTATCAGAGAGGGCTTGGAGGAATCATTTTTTACCTCTCTCGACAAACGGCGTAATGTCGCTCTGAAACGTACCAACTGCGTTTTGATGCCGGTAATTACCGAGCATGGTATTGTCGGGACGATGTTGGCCGATCGCAGTTTCAGCCGCTCGGAAATTACTGATGATGATATTGAGATTCTCGAAATATTCTGTAATCAGATCGGTCTCGGGGTTGAAAATCGTCGTCTCCATGCCCACAACCAGCGTCAGATTGATGAACTTATAGAGCTCCAATTAATTTCCCGGCAGATGAGTGAAACTGCTGATTTGGTTGAGTTGCAACAAATTATTGTTTCCCGTGGCGCGGAACTAGGTTCAGCTCAAGCCGGATGGCTCTTGTTGAACCGGGGGCCGGGTGATAAGTTGGTGCCGGTGTCAACTTTTGGGGCGCAGCCGGAAGAGCTTTGGAACCTCGATATTAAGGGCCAGTTAAGAGAGTCTTTGGGTAGCAACCAGACCATTTTTCGCTCCTCAATGCGGATCTCTACCGGCGGCGGCAGTCGGCAGGTTGGGGTTTTGAGCTTGCCGCTGTTGGTCGGCAAAAGAGAGCAGGGTTTGCTTTTGCTGCTCTATCGTGAGGTTGAAGTACCTGCCGATCTCAATATTGATCTTTTAAAAGTCTTTGCCGCCCAAGCTGATAAAGCGATGGAGAGTCTAATCTTTAATCGTACCCTGATTGAAGATCGGGATTTTCGCGGGAGTATCCTGCGGAGCTCCCCGAATGCGATCATTACCCTGGATGGAACCAATCAGATTACCTCTCATAACCGCTCCAGCGAGAAGATTTTTGCTTCTCTTGATCCCGATTGGCAAGGCAGCATCTTTACGTTACTCGATTCCCCGGCTTTTCGCCTGGCTTTAGAACAAGTTGGCAGCCGTCAGCAATCTTTAGCCCAACTTGAGATGTGCCAATCTATTGCCGACCCCTGTGGTGGTTGCGGTGTCGCCGGAAGTAATGAAAAGATCTTTTTCGTCAGTGTTACTGCGTTGGGCAAAGCGCCCAATGTTGACCGGGGATTGCTGGTCTTTGTTCAGGATCAAACGGAAAAACATAAAACCGATCAAGAAGTCGAACGTATGCGCCGTTTGGCCTCAATTGGCCAACTTGCGGCGGGTATTGCCCATGAGATTCGTAATCCGCTGACCGGTATGAATATTTCACTTGATATCATCAGTAATGAGTTGACGGATCGGCCGCATGCCGGTAAACTAGTGGGTGGGGTTGTCGAGGAGCTTGACCGACTTGAAAATATCGTCTCTTCGATGTTGGAGTTCTCCCGGGCCGGGATTATGGATCGCACCTGGGTGAATGTGGTTGATTTTCTTGACAACTGGTTTCCGATTTTTCAGGAGCAGTCTCGCCGTTTACAGATCAAGGCCTCCTTACAGATCAGCGAGGGCTCTCTGCCGGCGGTCTATGGTGATCGTGAGAAGCTGAAACAGGTAATCATCAATCTCGGTCTCAACGCGCTTGACGCCGCCCAGGAAGGCGGGGGTAACGTTACCATTGCCCTTGATCTCGGGATTTCTCGCGGCGGCGGCTTTGCTACGGAACGTGAAATTAAGGGTGAACGCCCTTGGCTCTGGCTGCGGATTATTGATGATGGTCCTGGTATGAGTCGCCATATAATTGAAAAAATCTATGATCCTTTTTTTACCACCAAAAACCGGGGTACCGGGCTTGGTTTGTCGATCGTTCACAGTATCATAAAAGAGCATGGCGGACGCCTCGATGTCGAGAGCGAACCCGGCCGGGGCTCAACTTTTGCCGTCGGCTTGCCCGCCGGTGAAGCCCAGCCCCGTTACCAGAGAGAAGAAGATGTCCAATCGAATACTTATAATTGATGATGAAAAACTGATCCGTGAATCCCTGACCCATCTTTTGAGCGGGGCCGGTTATCGAGTCGAAGTTGCCGGTCGGGTTGCCGATGCCCGGCTCCTGATTGCGAAAGAGATCTATGATCTCATCCTGGTCGATCTGCGCCTGCCCGATGGCAGCGGAATTGATATCTTGCGCCATATCCATGAACGGGCCGATTATGCTCCGTTGTGTATCATGATGACCGCTTATGGTTCGGTTGATACGGCGGTTGAAGCGATGAAATACGGCGCCTATGATTATATCAACAAGCCTTTTAAATCCCACGAGATCCTGCTTATTGTTAAACTTGCCTTAGAGACCGGCAAGCTTAAGCGCGAGGTTCGGGATATCGTTAAAGCCAAATCCGAGATGAGTGATATTATCTCAGTCGATCCGGCGATGGAACGGGTTCTGGAGATGGTGCGCAAGGTTGCTCGTAATCGCGATGTTTCGGTTCTGATCCGAGGCGAAAGCGGTACCGGTAAGGAGTTGGTTGCCCAGGCAATTCACTATATGAGTGAACGGGCGGACAAACCTTTTGTTAGTATCAATTGTGCTTCGATTCCCGGAAATCTTCTGGAGAGTGAACTCTTCGGTTATGAGCGCGGCGCTTTTACCGATGCCAAAAGTCGTAAACTCGGGCTTTTGGAAAAAGGTGATGGCGGTACTGTTTTTCTTGATGAGATCGGGGATATGGAAGCCCCTCTGCAGGCCAAACTCCTAAGGGTTCTGGAAGAAAACAAGTTCAGGCGTTTAGGCAGTGTTGATGATATCGAGATTGATACCCGCTTTGTTTCGGCGACCAACCAGTCGCTGGAAAAACTGATCGAAGAGGGCAAATTCCGTGAAGATCTCTACTATCGTCTCAAAGTTATCAATATTGTCGTACCCCCTTTGCGCGAACGGCGCCAGGATATCGAATTGTTGCTCAAATATTTTTTTGAACACTTTAATCGCAAGCTCAAAAAAAATGTCAGCGAAATATCCCCCGGAGCCCTTGAGTTACTCCAGAAATATCAGTGGCGGGGTAATGTCCGAGAGCTTAGAAACATGGTTGAGAGGATTATGATCCTTGAAGATACCGAGATTGTCACGGAAGAGCATCTGCCCTTGGAAGTGCTCTCCGCCAGCCGCGACAAAAACCAGTTCAATCTATCCCTGTCGCGCGAATATGGTTTTCGCCAGGGCGTCGATTTTAATGAACTCGTTGAATCATTCTCCCGCTACCTGATCGAAGAGGCGATGAAGGTCGCCGGCGGCAACAAGGCCAAAACCGCCCGCCTCCTCAATATGGATCGCGGCACCCTGCGTTACCAGATAAAAAAACTCGAAGTCGCCGGCGCCGCCGGAGATGATTTTGAAGAAGAGTAGTTATTTATTTTAACACTTGCCAGTTGTCGTAACTTATGCTAAAAGCCGTCCTCCCAGCTTGATTACTGATCAAACCCTATACGGGACGTAGCGCAGCCCGGCAGCGCACCTGCCTTGGGAGCAGGGGGTCGGAGGTTCAAATCCTCTCGTCCCGACCAGTTATAAAAACAGCCACTTACATTAATTTGTAAGTGGCTGTTTTGCGTTGAAGAGGGCAAGAATCAAACAGGCTTTTTACGCATGCAATAAAAAGCAACAGACCCTAATAAGATTGCTGGAAAGTCAAGTTTATTTTGGGAAAGAGGAAGATGTAATTTCGGGCGCTCCATCCAGGTTGAGTAGTCACTAATTTTTTTATTTTCTTGTATTC
>JAGGWR010000004.1 GCA_021163445.1 Candidatus Tharpella aukensis | reverse complement strand
ATCGAACAAGATAACGCCGCCGCCGGTGTCGCTTTCGGTTTGAGCATGGTCGCCGTCGGCATTCTGTTGGCCGATTATATCGCCGCCTACAACTCGATTCCGGGCCTCATCTTCTGGATCCCAATTAGTTTTTTCTTTCTCATCACCGGCCGCTATATCGCCGATAAAATGTTGCTTCCCGGAGCCTTACTCGACGAAGAGATCAGCCAGGATCACAACTGGGGTGCTGCCCTGATTGAGGGTGCCGTAGCCATCATTATTGCCCTAGTGGTCGGAAACCTATTTTTCTCATGAAAAAATTACCGGAACTTCCTTATCAGCTTGACGATACACAGAAACATCACTTTGCCCGCCTCTACCTGCTCGACTACATGATTCAGGAAGAGGTCAAAATCTCGATTCTCCTTGATGAAAAAAGTGAGGATTTAGAGTCGATCTTTGACGAGCTTATGGCTCGCGAACTGATTGAAATCGACCAGCAGCAACGCTACTGCGTCAGCCATGAAGGCCTGGCCTTACACCAGCATTTTCTCAAACGCTACCGGGAAAACATGGCTTTAAGTGACATCTTCTGTGCCATCGACCTGGAACGTGGTGAATTTGCCTTCAGTTTCTATGATGACTATCCGACAAAACCGGAATGGGAGACTTTTTTAAATGAAGAACGCTGGGATGATCTGCGTATCGCCGTTGTCGAATACTTAAACAACGACCCGGTAGAACTCGTCTTCATGAGTTTCATCAACGAATCCCGTTTCGGCCGCGATGCCGACGGCAACTGGCAGTTTGATCTTCTTTTAGGTTCAGTCTGGGATGATATTTTAGAGATCTGTAACCAGTCGATCCACTGGCCGGAACTCGGCTATAAAGATGAGGAGGGGGAAGTTAAGGCGGAAACGGTGATTAAAGATATCATCGCTCAAGGCAATGACATCCTTAATGACATATAACAGATGCCAGTTTTTCAACATCTATTAGTCTGGTTACGTCAACACAGCTACCTGCGCCTGCGCCTGGTTCAGATGTTTTCGCTGGCTCTCGGCTTAAATCTTTTTTTTGGCCTGCTCTTCTATCTTGCGGAACGAACAGCACAGCCTGAAATCGATTTAGCTGACGGTATCTGGTGGTCGATGGTGACCATGACTACAGTCGGCTACGGGGATCTCTATCCGCAAACTGAAGTCGGACGTTATCTGATCGCCTACCCTTGTATGCTCTTCGGTATTGCGATTATAGGCTATCTTCTGGGCATGGCGGCGGAGAGTGTTTTTGATCATATTACAAAAAAAAAGAGGGGTCTAGTGCAAATCACCAAAGATAACCACATCATCATCTGCAATTTTCCCAATCTTGCCAAGCTGATTCGTTTAACCTCGGAACTTAAACTCCATCCGGCCTATCAAAACTCATTTTTTGTAGTTGTCAGCGACTCCATCACAAAACTGCCGGAAAGCCTGCCAACCGACGAATTCGCTTTTGTCTACGGCAACCCGACCAGTGAGCCAGTGCTCCAAAAAGCCAATATCGAAGCGGCGGCAGGGATATTTGTCCTGGCCGCCGACCCTTTTAACAGTGATGCCGACTCGATCACATTTGCCATAGCCTCAGTGGTCGAACTCATCCGCCAGGAGCACCACTACCCATTTAAAGTTGTGGCAGAGCTCATTCATCAGGAAAATTTCTCGCTTTTACAAAAGGCCAAAGTCGACGGCATTGTCACTCCGGAAGGGCTGGCAGACTGTTTACTGGCCCAGGAATTTCTCTACCCCGGCATCCATGAAATTATCACCCAAATCATCAGCAACAAAATCGGCAGCCAGTTCTACATCCTTGAGACCAAACTGGCGGGGCATAAGGTCGCCGACATCCAGGTCGCAGTCCTCAAACATCCCGCTAATCTTCAAGTCATCGGCATCATTAAAGCCGGAAAAACCATTCTCAATCCGGCTAAAAGCATAACTATCGATGAGCACGACAAACTCATCATGCTGGCCGAAAGCCGCCGCGATTTCAGTGTTATCGAACAAGATATTTTGAGCTCTAACTCAGCCTCCTAGGAAACAGAAGTTTTAAGAAATAACCCCCCTCTCCAGCAACCAGCTGAGAATTACATTGACCGCCTCCTCTTCAGAAAGTTGGTCACCATTAATTGTAATCTCAGGTTTTAATGGAGTTTCGTAAGGGGCGGAGACACCAGTAAAATCGGCAATCTCACCGGCATCAGCTTTCTTGTAGAGACCTTTAGGATCACGCTGGCGACAGGTTTCAAGGGAACAATCGAGCCAGGTCTCGACAAATTCCCCGTGATTAAAGAGACCGCGAACAGCATCCCGATCACTACGATAGGGCGAGATAAAAGCGGTAATCACAACTAAACCGGCGTCAGCCAAAAGCTTGGCCGCTTCACCGACACGGCGGATATTTTCTTTGCGATCTTCAGGTGAAAAACCAAGATCACGATTAAGGCCGTGGCGCAAATTATCACCGTCAAGCACATAGCTGCGTACATTGCGAGCATGCAGGGCGGCATCAAGACGATTTGCCAAAGTCGATTTCCCCGATCCGGAGAGACCGGTAAACCAGATCACACAAGATTTATGCCCGTTCAGATCATGACGTTGTGCATAAGTTACACCGGCATCATGCCAGGTCAGGTTCCGAGCCTTTGGCTCAGACTGATCAATCTTCATGAGCGTAAACCTTGAACCCCTGATTCCGGCAGTAGTTGTCACGCTCGGCCTCCATCAGGTCTGTAGCAACCATAGCTTTTACCATCTCAGCAAAACTGGTCTCCGCCTCCCAACCTAATATCTCTTTGGCCTTGGTCGGATCGCCGAGTAAAAGTTCAACCTCGGTCGGGCGAAAATAGCGGGCATCAATCTCAACCCGGACTTGGCCGTCAGCCTTGTCATATCCAACCTCATCTGTCCCCTGGCCGCGCCAGGCGATCTCAACCCCGATTTCGGTAAAAGCATTTTCGACAAATTCCCGAACTGTGCGGGTTTTGCCGGTAGCGATGACAAAATCTTCCGGCTGATCATGCTGGAGCATCAACCACATCGCCTTAACAAAGTCAGCCGCATGGCCCCAGTCCCGTTTAGCATCAAGGTTGCCGAGATAGATTTTTTCCTGAAAACCAAGTTTTATCCGGGCCACGGCCCGAGTAATCTTACGGGTAACAAAAGTTTCGCCGCGCAACGGAGATTCATGATTAAAAAGGATACCATTACAAGAGAATATGCCATAAGCTTCACGATAGTTCACCGTAATCCAATAAGCATAAACCTTGGCCGCGCCATAGGGACTGCGGGGATAGAAAGGGGTGGTCTCACGCTGCGGGGTCTCCTGCACCAAACCAAACATCTCACTGGTTGAAGCCTGATAAAAACGAGTCTTTTTTTCGAGACCGAGAATGCGAATCGCCTCAAGTAATCGTAACGTACCCAAAGCATCGCTATTGGCCGTATACTCCGGCGTCTCAAACGAGACCTGAACATGGCTCTGAGCCGCCAGGTTATAGATCTCATCGGGCTGGACTTCTTGAATTATACGAATAAGATTGGTCGCATCGGTGAGATCACCATAGTGCATCTTAAAACGCACATCTGCCTCATGCAAATCACGATAGAGGTGATCGACCCGGGCCGTATTAAACGACGAAGAACGACGCTTGATACCGTGTACTTCATAACCTTTTCCCAACAGAAGTTCTGCCAGATAAGCTCCATCTTGGCCGGTAACCCCGGTAATTAAAGCTTTCTTCAATTTCGCTCCTCACTAACACAATAATTTGAATGAATTTCAGTGTCTTCCCGATGGCACTTCAGGTCAGCGGCTACCGCATCAATCTTGGCCCCGAGATTATCATTAACATGATCAATTTTCGCATCAAGTTTATTAACTCTTACGTCAAGTTTATCAACTTTAGCATCAAGTTTATCAACTCTTACGTCAAGTTTATCAACTTTAGCATCAAGTTTATCGAATTTAGCATCAAGTTTATCGAATTTCACATCAAGAGATTCTATTTTACCACTAAGATCACCATTAATTCTATCAACTTTCCCATTTAATCCACGAATTGCCAAAGAATTATCTTCAATCTTCTCCAGCAACTCTTCACGAGTTCTTTTGATCTCGTTATGAAGTACCTGGTGACCTTCCAGAACCAAATCAAATTTCCCATTCATATCTTCGAGAATAATCTCTAAGTAATTCTTCTCCATACATTCCCCCAACAATCGACTACAACTTAAATCATTACAAAAATCACTTGCTCCGACGCTATCTGCCGGAGTATAAGAAATTACTCGAAACACACTCGAATGGCAATCATTTTTTTGTGACTTACTTGCGGGCTTTAGTCCGCGTCAGGCGACTACAGATGTACTTCTCCTCCCGCCACATCCCCAAATTACTATTGATGCTCTCTCTCCTGATCGCCCTTGGTGGCTGTGGCAACAAAGGCGGGATGGGTGGGATACTAACCACATCTGATGTGCTCATTATACAGCATCATCTGCGACAACACTATAGTTGCTTGGAGGAATTTTGTCGGCGGCTCTATCTAAAGAACCCTAAATATGAAACAGATCTTAAAAAAAGAGAGCAAAAACTTCACAATATCTTCAAAAAGAGAACCCTTCCCGACACGCCTTATGACAAGTTGCCCTCAAACGAGGTTCTGACGGCTGTTTTTTCAGCCGACCCCGGCTATCACGACCGGGTTGCCCTGCTGGGTTTGGGATTACGAAAGAGTATTGATGAGGGTTACAAACAGGAAGGCCCCGACAACGACAAAATGGTTACCAGCCTCCAGGTTCCCCTGGAGCTCTTAAAAAGACTCTACAGCAATATCAGCCAAGTTAAGTGGCGCCTCAAGATTCATCGAGACAACCAACAAAAACTCTATTTACTGACCAATGCCAAGGCACCCGACGGACACCTTAACATGGGATATGAAGTGTTGCTAACTAAAATCCTAACCCGCATCGAAGATGACATCTACATGCGCGGCGGCAACCCGCCCAATGTTATCTTTAAAATGTCAACCATGTTTTTTACACTTTTTTTGTGAGCTACTGCAACACTGTCCGGTTAGAACTTTGTTGAGATAAATCCTAGGGATATCGGGTTGTTTTCTGGAACGTCTCGCAAAATTTTGTTATTTTTCCCAGCGAACACCCTAAAGGGTATAAATTTCACCAAAAAATTGCGACTGTTTGAGTGAGGTACGAGTGAGTTTCGCAATTTTGGCGTAATGAGCGCTGGAAAAATAAAAATTTTGCACCCAAAGGGTATAAACTTCAGAAGTGGAAGAAAATAACCCGATATCCCGGGTTACATGCGCACTACTGAAAAAAACTATTCATCTATTGGTTGAATCAATATCTTTCTCGGTTTACTGCCTTCAGCCGGGCCGACGATTCCTTCCCGCTCCATGGTCTCGATAATTCGCGCCGCCCGGTTATAGCCAATCCTGAATTTGCGCTGAATCATTGAAGAGGAAGCCCCTTTGAGGCGGGCGACAAAAGCTACGGCTTGATCATAGAGTTCATCGTAATCTTCATCCTCACCCTCTTCAATATCCGCCGCCGTGCGGGCTCCATTTTTGCTTTTTCCTTTGGCCAGGGCGGCTTCATGTTTTTTGAGCATACCCTCTTGATAATCAGGAGTCCCCTGACTGCGCAGATAATCGGTCAAATCTTTAATCTCATCGTCGCTGATAAAAGCCCCGTGCAAGCGGGTAAAACTGGAACTTCCGGGACTTAAAAGCAGCATATCACCGTTGCCGAGCAGATGCTCGCCGCCGGAGGCATCAAGAATCGTCCGCGAATCTATTTTAGAAGAGACGCGAAAAGAGATTCGGGCCGGGAAATTAGCCTTGATCAAACCGGTAATAACATCAACCGAAGGCCTTTGCGTTGCCAAAATCAGATGAATTCCGGCCGCCCGCGCCATCTGCGCCAGGCGAGTAATCGACTCTTCAACCTCTTTCGAAGCAACCATCATCAAATCGGCCAACTCATCAATAATAATAACAATATAGGGAAATTTTTCAAGCGGCGGAATTTCAGCTTCACCAATCTCGGCGTTACCCGAAATTTCATCTTCAGTTTCAGGTCCCGGTTCAGAATCTGGAGCCTGATTACGCAAGGCCAGCTGTTTTTCAACATATTTATTGTAAGAAGCGATACCCCGGGTACCGGAAAGTGACATCATACTGTAACGCCGCTCCATCTCCTCCACGGCCCAGCCCAATGCCGCCGCCGCCCGTTTCGGGTTGGTCACCACCGGCAACAGAAGATGCGGGATATGATCGTAGACCGAAAGTTCCAAACGCTTCGGGTCGACCATGATAAACTTAACATGCTCCGGCGTCACCTTAAAAAGAATACTGCAGATCAGACAGTTAATCCCGACGCTCTTACCCGATCCGGTCGAACCGGCAATCAGAAGATGGGGCATTTTGGTCAAGTCGGCAACCATCGGCACACCGTCAATCTCTTTACCGAGAGCCATCGGCAAGACACTTTTACCGCGCTGATAGGTCGAGCTTAAAAGCAGCTCTTTAAAATTAACATCTTCGCGCTCAAGATTAGGGATCTCGATACCGACAACCGCTTTCCCGGGAATCGGGGCAACGATACGCACCGACATAGCACTCATAGCCAAAGCCAGGTCATCGGCCAGCGAACTTATTTTGCTTAACTTAACCCCAGCCGCCGGCTGGAATTCATACATCGTCACAACCGGCCCGGGATGAACCTCAACAACCTGCCCTTGAACTCCGTAATCACGCAATTTATTCTCTAATTGCTGTGATTTCAACCGCAAACTGTCATTATCAGTGCCTTTTTTGCGACGCGGCGGCGCTTCTTCGAGCAAATCTAAATTGGGCAACGTGATCTGACCGCGCTCACGCAAAAAAGGCAAACTCCCCTGATTCGGCGGCGCCGCCTTCGGTTTTTCGGCATGAGCCCGACCGATCTTTACTTTCTTAAGGCGTTTCTTGGCTTTTTCTGGAGAATCAGATCTACTCTCCGGAACTGTTTTCGCTTTAAAACGCTGCCCCAATCCCGCAAAGAGAGCAACAATCCGACGCAGTGCCAAAAGCAACATCCGCCCGGCCTCCAGCAAGCCGGCAACCAGCAGAGCCGCAATCCGTAAAGGTGAAATATGGGTTGTGACAATCAGGGCGAGGGCAAAGAAAACACTCATCAAAAGATAGGTGCCGATAGGATTGAAAAGAGTTAAAAAGAATTCACCGACAATCAGGCCCAGCGCCCCGCCAGTCAGGACTTCAGTACTCTGATATATCCAAACCGGAAACAGGAGAAAACTCCAGACTGCAGTACAAAAGGTCAAAAGAAAAGCCCCGCCGACACTGCTTAAAGGAGGGTATTGGCGGGCACTAATCAAGCTGACAAAAGTAGCAACCAGATAGAGCGGCAGAACCAAAGCCCCAACCCCAACCCCCTGCAACAACAGATCAGAGACTAAAGCCCCGATACGACCACCTAAATTGGCAATATCCATCACCCCGCCAATACTATGGTTCCAGGAGGGATCCCTCGGCGAATAGGAGAACAGAGCCAAAAGAAAAAAAATGGCCAGGCCTAAGAAGAGAATCCCGACCATCTCGGTTTTCCACTCCTGGCGTTTGATTGTCAGTTTAGGTAAAGCCATCTCTTCCCTAAAGT
>JAGGWR010000240.1 GCA_021163445.1 Candidatus Tharpella aukensis | reverse complement strand
GTTGAATGGCGCGTTCTGGAGCTTTTCTATGGCATCAAAACCACTTTCAGATGTCTCTGCCTGATAGCCTCTGCCCTCCATGACACGGCGCAGCCCTTTCCTGATCACGGCTTCGTCATCGACTATAAGAACTTTTACACCTGTCATCTCTCTACTCCTGTGATCTCACACCCTGCGATCCTTGCACTTATCTTCACACATGCAATACAACTGATAGGCTCATTTTGTCAACAATATAAAATATAAATCCACCAAACATACATGATAAACTCGTAAAAAAGTAACGGGATGGCTAAGTTAAAATTTCGATAGACGCCCCGCAGGAAGTGCCCTTGGGGTGCAAGATGTTGTGGTTCTCCAGGCGCGAGACCATACATTTCGAGTCTCTGGAGAACCACAACAACGCAGGATATCGGAACTTTTTACGACGCCATCATACATGATTGTCCGGATCTCAATCTAAAAGGAGTGAAATTTATGCGCTTGCATTTTTTTCCAACAGCATATAGAACAAAATTTGTGACTATTCAGGTATCCACTAAATAGCGAATAAAAGGGTAGAATTATATGCATGAAACCCAAGCAAAGACCAAAGTTTTACGTTATCGCTGGCTGATCTTTGCGATCCTGGCCCTGGCCTATTTCTTCGTCTACTTTCACCGCCTCTCCCTATCGGTGGTGGCCGATGCCCTGGTTCGGGAATTCGATACCTCGGCCAGCGTTATGGGGCTTTTGGGTTCGGTCTACTTCTATTGCTACGCCTGCATGCAACTGCCGGCCGGACTGATGGCCGACTCTCTGGGGCCGCGCAAGACCGTAACCTTTTTCTTGTTGATTGCGGCCGCCGGAAGTCTGGTTTTTGGCCTGGCACAGAGTATCACTGTGGCCTTTGTCGGCCGGGTACTGGTCGGTTTCGGAGTTTCGATGGTCTTTATCCCGACGATGAAGATCCTTTCGCAGTGGTTTCGGGCGCGGGAATTCGCAATTATGGCGGGCATTCTCAATGCCGTCGGCGGCGTCGGGGCCATGGCTGCGACCTGGATTCTAGCTCTGATAACAGCCAGTTTCGACTGGCGCATAGCCTTTGAAATAATCGGTTTGTTGACCTTTGCCCTGGTCGCTTTGGTCTGGCTATTAGTGCGAGATCGTCCCTCCGACAAAGGTTGGCCCTCATTAATTGAGATCGATTACGGTCGCCGGGAAACAGTCGCAGCCCCAAAGACAATCGGCCTTTGGGAGGGAGTGTGCCGGGTTGCTACTGAAAAATATTTCTGGCCGATAGCCCTCTGGTTTTTCCTTGATTGCGGCATCTTCTTCGGCTTCGGCGCCCTCTGGGGCGGCCCCTACCTGATGGATGTCTATGGCCTGACCCGAACTGAAACCGGGTCGATATTAAGCATGATCGCCTGGGGAATGATTATCGGCAGCCCCCTGCTGGGTTTTCTTTCCGAAAAAATTCTGCGCAGCCGCAAAAAAATAATAATCTTCTGTACGGCCATCCTTACGACTGAGATGGTAATCCTGGCTCTCTTTCCAGCCAGCTTGCCGACACCAGCCCTCTACCTGGTTTTCTTTGTCTTTTCGTTTTCCGCATCAGCAATTGTCGCTATTGGTTTCACCACCACCAAAGAGCTTTTTCCGGTAGCCATCGCCGGAACTTCAGTCGGCACCGTCAACCTCTTTCCTTTCCTCGGCGGCGCAGTCTTCATGCCCTTGCTCGGAAAGATTCTTGATAGTTACCCGCAAACTACGACCGGACACTATGACCCTCAAGCTTACTCCCAGCTATTGTATCTGCTCTGCGGAGCAGCCGGGCTCGCTCTGCTCTGCTCCTTTTTAATGAAGGAGACCTACCACCACCAGCAAGAGGAGGTTGTCTGAACCTCCTCTTGCTCTTGAATCGATGCCATCAACTCATCAAAGAGAGCATGTTAGTACGACTGACAATGCCAATAACTTCTCTTTTTTCACCGATTACCGGCAAAAGATTAACTTTTTGAGTGATCATCAATTTGGCAATCTCCTCGGTCGGAGTTGAGCCTTCAACAGTCAAACAATCACTACTGTAGAGATCGGCGACGGTACTCGCAGTTAATTTTTTCAGATCCTTATCCATCTTGAAAGGATTTTCAAAAAAAACCACCGAATCAAGCAGAGTCACAAAAGTCGGAATGTGAAGTGGTTTCTCCGTAAACAAGAGATCAGTCTCGGTCACAATCCCCAGCAAAATACCATTGTCATCCACCACTGGAACGCCGCTGATACGTTTGCTGGTCAACAACCGGGCCAACTCTTTGATGTCGGTGTTCAACGTCACGGTAATCACCGGCGTCGTCATAATATCCTGGGCTCTCTTCATAAATTATCCCTCCCTTAATATTTTGTGCCTGACCGAAAACTCGACAATTTTCCTGAGTATGGGCTTACTCCTACTATTATAACTCAAACCACCCAATATGGCAATTTTCGAGCACTTTTTCCTTGAAAGTATTTACTTTTGATGCACTCGTAAAAAGTCATGGGATGGCCAAGTAAAATCATCAGCTATCATAAATCAGAAGGATTATGATCTTAAAGAGGCTCCGCAATATTTGCAGTATTCAGCATCATCGTCATGATTACCAGCCCCGCATTCCGGGCAAGACCGGTTACTGATCTTTTTTTTCAATTGATGGGTGATTTCGGCTGTGACAATCCCGGTCGGAACTGCGATTATACTATAACCAACAATCATAACCAAAGCCGCCAAACCCTGGCCAAAACCGGTTTTTGGAGAAATATCGCCGTAACCAACTGTAGTCATAGTGACGATTGCCCAGTAAATGCTTGTTGGAATGCTGGTAAAACCGTTCTGCTCACCTTCAATAACATAAATCAGCGAGCCAAAAATAATCACCAGACTTAAAACGCTGAACATGAAAACCGTGATCTTCTGCCGACTCGATTTCAAGGCTTTAATAAGTAGATTGCCTTCACCAATATACTGAACAAGTTTCAAAACCCTGAAAATTCGTAAGACCCTTAGAATACGAATAACCAGAAAAATTTCCGCCCCAGGCAACAATAGACTCAAGTAGCTGGGAATAATCGCCAACAGATCAATGATCCCAAAAAAACTCGTTGCATAACGCCAGGGTCGACCAATACAACTCAGGCGAAGCAGGTATTCAACTGTAAATAGAAAGGTAAAAAACCATTCCAACCGGAAAAACAGGTGACCGTAAACGGCATGGATTGAGGCAACACTATCAAGCATCACGACAATAATGCTCAAAAAAATGCTGACAATCAGAAGCACATCGAAGGTTTTTCCGGACGTGGTTTCAGCTCCGAAAATAATCTCGTGAAGTCGGACACGCCAGCTTTTTATATTATTCATGTCGATTTACCACTCCAGGAAACTGTCCGGGAATTGATTTTTTACTCAAATTTGTACCACCGCGAAGAACAGAACTAACAAGAACCTCTCTTACAGCAAGGCCAAGGTTATTGGATGCAGGTGCATCTTTTCGGCACTAAGGAGTTGTAAAACACTTAACTACTATGGACTGGAAGTCCATAGGTTATTGAAAGGACTGAAAGTCCTTAATCCAGCTTGAAAGCTTCTTGGTCATTTGCAGATGATTTGTGGCGTTTCAAATATTCTTCAACCACCTCTTCGGTGATATTGCCTGTACTCCATGCTCCATAACCTATTGCCCACAAATGTTTGCCCCAATAGCGTTTATGTAACTCCGTATATTCTTTTTGCAAAAGCCGGGAACTCCGACCTTTCAACCGTTTTACCAAATCACTTATTGACAATGATGGACGATACTCAATATGCATGTGCACGTGATCTTTGCTCACAACACCATTCAATATCCGAACATCTTCCGTATCACACACCTGTATCAGTAATTCTCGACAACGTTTCTGGATATCGCCGGTCAAAACCTTATATCGATATTTCGTTATCCAAACCAGATGAACTGTTAACCTCGTGACTGTATGGCCACCATACCGATAATCTTTTGACATTTGCGACTCCTGTTTTTGTCTGAAACTTATAGACAATACATGAGTAGCAACTAAAAGTCTTGGACTAAAGTCCATAGTTTTAGACTAACGTGATGAAACAATAAATTCACCCTATTGCGCCAGCCTAAAATAGTTGCCAAGTCAACTCTAACCCAACCCTCAACTATTACAAATTTACCATTTTTGTTACTCTTTTCCGCCAGGATGCAATTTAAGCCAATGCCATGCGTCAGAGATTATTGAATCCAGATTTCTGTAGCAAGGTTTAAAACCCAAATCTTGCTGGATATAAGAATTATCCGCATACAATACAGGGGGGTCTCCGACTCTACGGGTAACTTCGTAAGTCTCAATATCAATCCCCGTGATTTTTTTACAAGATTCAATAATTTCTCTTACCGAATGCCCCCTACCAGTTCCAACATTATAAACCTTTCCATCCCCTGACCCTAGGGAATCAAGGCACCTAAGGTGAGCATCTATTAAATCAAGCACATGCACATAATCTCTTATGCAAGTTCCGTCTTGCGTCGGATAATCCGTCCCGAAGATACATATTTCTTCTCGTTGCCCTAAAGCAACCTGCAGGCAAAGTGGAATAAGATGGGTCTCGGGCCTATGATCTTCCCCTATTCTTCCTTTAGGATCGGCCCCCGCGACATTGAAATATCTAAGAATTACGAAACCAAAACCATCGGGAGACTTATTCGAATCGGCAAAATCTTTGATCGCCTGTTCAACCATCAATTTCGAACGACCATAGGGTTAATGGGATTTTGAACACAACCCTCACTAATTGGAATCTGATTCATCGAAGGCTCACCGTAGGTTGCGCAAGTACTTGAAAACACCAGTTTCACAACGCCAGCCTCAGCCATTG
>JAGGWR010000252.1 GCA_021163445.1 Candidatus Tharpella aukensis | reverse complement strand
TTTTTAAGGAGGAACAAATCATGTCGAAAAATCAAATGCAGGATCGTATCACTGAAGAACTGAAGAAAGTCAAAGAGACCGGGGCGGTCACCTCGGAAAAGATTTACGAAATTGTCAGGCAGGCGGTCTCTGATGCCGTAGCGGAAGGTAAAGGTGGAGCCGAAGAGATTCGACCCATCGTCAAGGATGCCTTGTCTGCCTCGGTAGAAGGATTGAAGGCGGTTGAAGTCGATGTGACGGATAATCTCAAGGCCTCTCTGGAGGGCGCACTGGATGGTGTTCGCAGCCGGAAGAATCAGACCATTGATGCTGTCGGAAAAGAGCTTTGTGATCTTGAAAAAAAACTTGCGGCGGAAAAAGCCGAACTCGCTCAATCGGTCAGGGATGCCTTCCTGGGAGCAAAAGAGGCGAGTGAGACTTTTTCTGATGAAGTCCGAACCCGGATCGAATCCGTTTCAACCGACATCAAACTGGATAGCGCGGAATTATTGGGTTTAACCAGAGAGACCGTTAAAGAGGCGGTCAAACAGGCGATCAAGGCGGGCAACGATGTAAAGGAAACCGTGACTCATATTACCGGCGAGGCGACTGAAAAGGCATTGAAAGAGGGTCACTTCAGAGCGGATCGGGTGAAGGAGATTGTTGAAAAAGTTATTTCCGGGGCGGTAGAAGCCGCCGAGGAGATGGGCCAGGAAGTCAAAATTGTTGCTCAAGGTGCCTTTGCCGGGACGCAAAAAGGGATTGCTGCGGTCGTGGAATCGGTTAGTGATACCAGTAAAGAATTTCTCCATGATGACTTGGCCCGGACAAAAGAAGACCTTGAGACCATTGAGGAACTTTTTACCGAAACGGTACTTAGAGTAGCAAGAAACTCTGCAGATACGGCGAAGAATATATTAACCGAGCTGGTTGAACATACTGGAAAAACAACGTCAGTACTCAGGGAAAAGACCGGTCAGGCAGCGGGGGAAATTGCCGAGAAACTGAAGGAGACCGGAAAAGATGTCACCCATACGACCGTAGAAGCTGCCGGCAAGGTGACGAGTGTCATAGCTGAAGAGGCTCTGGAGCTTGGCAAAAGATCTGTGGATATTGCAACGGGGGCCATCTCGGGGATGTTGCAGGGGGCAAAAGATGCCTTTGATAAGGGGAAGGAGAATAAGTAAATAAGGGAGAGGATGTTTTGACATTTTTTAAAATCGGCAGTGTGGGGCGTACTTACCGGCACATGCAGCGTTATCGGCAAATTCTTACCGTGATTTTTAAGTACGGTTTTGGCGATCTGGTTGACGCGCTAAATATCGAATACTACCTTGAAATCGGATTGCAGATGATCTCTCGTAAACGTCGGGAGAGAATTGAAACACTTTCCCGTGCGGTTCGGGTAAGGATGGTCTTAGAAGAGTTGGGGCCCACCTTTCTCAAGATGGGCCAGATTCTCTCCACCCGCCCCGACCTTTTGCCGGTTGAGTTTATGCAAGAGCTGGAAAAACTTCAAGATGAAGTTCCGCCGTTCCCCTACCGGGAGGTTGAAGTTGTTATCCAAAAGGAACTTCAGAAACCAATCGAGCAGGTTTTTTCAAGTTTTGCTGAACAACCTCTGGCCGCTGCTTCTATCGGTCAAGTTCACCAGGCGAAAATGCTTGATGGCAAAGATGTCGTTGTCAAGATTCAGCGTCCCGGAATCCATCGTAAGATTGAAGTGGATCTGGAAATCATGATGCACCTGGCAGAGTTGATGGAGCGGCATCTGGAAGGCTGGGAAGTTCAGCGTCCGACCCGGGTTGTAGAAGAGTTTGCCCGAACTCTGGAAAAGGAGCTGGACTACACCCTGGAGGCGGCTCACACAGAGCGATTTGCTCGTCAGCTTGAAGATGAACCGGCGGTCTATGTGCCGCAGGTCTACCGCGAGTCTACGACCTCACGAGTTTTGACCATGGAACATATCTATGGGGTTAAGGTTTCGGAGATTGACGAGTTGGAAAAAGAGGGGCTGGATCGGAAAGAGATAGCCCGACAAGGTCTTATCCTGATCATGACGCAGATTTTTGTTCATGGTTTCTTTCATGCCGATCCCCATCCTGGGAATATTTTTATCATGCCGGATAATGTTATCTGCTACATAGATTTCGGTATGATGGGACGACTCGATTTGGAGATACGGGAAAGTTTCGCCGATCTGATAATGAGTATTGTCCATCGAAACGAGAGAGATGCCGCCCATGCCCTGCTTAAACTCACTCTTTCAGAGGAGGGGCCGGATTATCTCGCCCTGGAAAGAGATGTGGCCGAGTTTATGGATCAACATTGCTACCGCCCTTTAAAGGATGTGGCATTGGGGGCAATGTTGAATCAGCTTCTGCAGTTGACGACCAGGCATGGCCTCTGTATCCCGCCCGACCTATTCTTGATGATTAAGGCTTTAAGTACGGTGGAGGGACTTGGCCGGGTACTGGATCCAGAGTTAGATGTTATAGAAGAGGCGGCTCCATTCATTAAACGCATTCAGCTGAATCGTATTCACCCTCAGCGAATAGCCAAAGATGTAACCAGTTCCGGCACCGAATTTTTTCATCTCCTAAAAGATATCCCCGGAGAGATTCGGACAATTCTCAAGTTGGCCAGACAGGGTAAAGTAAAAATGGAGTTTGAACATCGTGGTCTGGAGCCAATGCTCGCCACCCACGATCGTATCAGCAACCGGCTCTCCTTTGCCATTGTCCTGGCATCCTTAGTGATCGGCTCAAGCCTGATTGTGCTCTCCGGTATCCCCCCCAAATGGCATGAAATACCGATTATCGGATTGACCGGTTTTCTCTTCGCAGGCTTTATGGGATTCTGGCTATTGATATCGATTATAAGAAGTGGAAGGATGTAGGGGGGCAGGTCGGATATCATAACTGCTCCACAAGTGTGTTGTATTGCGCGCGCATATATTCACGCAGGGCAAGCGCTTTTTCGTCACTGAGTAACACGGTGTCGAAGTCGAAATGCTGTCCCTGCAGTAACGTGTAAACAAGTTCCCATCTCTGCATCGTTTTGATGACTATGCCGCTATAAAAGAGGCGAAGTTTTCGTGTATTCTCTTCGAAGTCGCCGGGTAGCGGGCGGTCGGCCGGAATGTGAAGGTTTATGGTGATGATGCCGTCCTCACTCAGCTTTTTCAGGTGGTGTCGAAGTTTTTGCAGCCAGTCACGCCCCATCGAGTCGATGGTGACGATAGCGTATCTCTCCTTTTCGTGGTGTTCGATGGTGAATTCCGTCGTTTCTACATCCGGCTCGGCCAATTTTGTTGAAAACGTGATGTTTTCAAACCTCTCGCACAGCATTTCTGTGATGGCGAGGTGAGGTTCGGGCAGATAGATCGTGACGTGATCAAGGCCGTTTGGTGCCAAAATTGCGTAGAGGAGGCTTTCTCTGTGTGTTTTATTGGTTTCGATGCCGACGAACTCCACCTGGTCGTGCAGCGAAAGTTTCAGCGCCGTCGGGATGAATTGGAAAGCGAGGGTCAGCCTCTGCGACTTGGTGTGTGTGGTGACTAATTGGGCGTAGGAGACCTGCAATCCGACCGCATCTTTCAGATACTGTTTCTGCATCTTCGAGACACGAAGCAGGGCACGATTTTTTCGGTACTCCGGTCGTGCCATCAGCATTCCCGCTTCAGCGATGACGTCACAGTGGGGCGAGCGGAAGTAGGCACAGTTGATTGCTATTTCACCGTTTGCGTTTTTGGCGACGAAGGCGATGATGCGCTCGGATATGATCGCCTCTTCGAGCTCCTTGCGATAATAGAAGGTTGATTTGACGTAAGAGTAGCGGTAGGTGAGGTAGGTGAGTTTGACGATTTCGTACGCATCTGCGGGTGCGGCGATGGTCACTGCCAGTTTCTCTTTTGCATGTGCAGCAATAACTGCGGCGTCGACCGGCGACGATGCTTGGAGCGGGATGAAATTTATGAACCGCTTTTCGAAAATCAGCACCCACCCGGCGTTGCCTTCGTTATGAAAGCGTATCGTGTCAGTCAGCGATTCCAGCAAGTGAAATGGCAGCCCCTCCAGCGAATCTTCCGGGTTTTGACTGTCGTAGATCGGCAGATTATCTTCGTCGACCGGCATGCCTTTGTTGCGGAAAAAGAAGCACAGTCCGTTTGCAATCGGTTGTGCGTCGATCTCGAACTGCTCTTCCTTGTCGGGCTGCAGGGCGGTGATGATGAATGCTGCAGCCTCTTCGGCCGCTAGTTCAAGTTGCTGCAGTTCAGTATCGTTTGCACCAAAAAAACGCCCGGTTTCGGCGACGAATGCGCGTATGATGCCGATGCTGCGCAGGTCGTGGTAGGTCGAGAGATGGGTGATCATTTCTTGAATGGTTACCTCTGATTTATGGCTTTTTGCGAATATTACTTAAGGTGTTTACGTGTACGGGTGGAGACTGCTAAAATGATTGCCCCGGCGGGAATGATAAAGAGAGCCATGCTTTGTAAATATGGAATTTGGTATTTCTGAAATAGAGATATTGATAAGCTGCCGAGAGATGTAAATCCTGTTGAAACAAATCCCAACAGAGCAGAAACTGTTCCGGCGTTACTTTTATAAGCAGTTAAAATAGATTTTGTTCCAATAGGGAGGAGAACTCCAAAACCTACAACAACAACAGATAGTGTAATTAAAACAGAAGAGAGAGAATTTATACTACTGAAAATAATTGTTCCAAAAAGAAGTGACCCTATAAAAGTAATAAAACCACCAGTAATGTAGGCGGTATACATTGAGAAACGTTTGGTTACGTTGGTAGATATATATTTCCCGATAAACATTGATAGAACAATCACAATATTCATTAATCCAAACTCTATTGCAGATAATCCAAAATGTTTCATAAATATAAAAGGTGCTGCTGTTAAATATGCCCCCTGAATTGAGAATGCTAACCCTAGGGGTAAAATAACAATAATAAACTCTGGTGAGGTTATCATCTTTTTGTATTTTCCAAGAATTATCTTGATATTTAGAGATTGTTCTCTGTTCTCGGTGACAATTTTTGGTAATTTCAGTGAAAGAATTATGATTGCAAATGCACTAAAGATAGCTAAGAACCAAAAGTTGTATTGCCATCCCAATAGATCTGTAATAAATCCTCCAAGCATAGGTGCAACAATTGGTGTTAATCCCCCAACAACAGCCATCCAGCCAAGAACGCTCATAACTTGAATGTCGGAGCAAACATCTCTAATCATTGCTCTGCCGGATACGGGAATACAACTTCCTCCTACTGCTTGCAAAATTCGTCCGGCAAATAGCATATAGCTGGAACCTGCAAAAGCACACATTAATGAGCCGATTAAAAAGATAGATAAACCACCAACGATTGTCGCTTTTCGACCAAAATAATCTGAAAGAGGACCTGCAAAAAGGGTTGAGATAGAAAATGCAACAAAAAAAACTGTCAAAGTCAAACTTAATGTACTGTCTGAAAGTTGTAGAGATTCTCCAATTTTTATTAATGCTGGAAGATAAAGGCTGGATGAGAGTCGAATTACAACACTAGTCAGGATCAATAATAGAGAGAATTGAAATATTGTTAAATTTGTCTGTTTAAGTTGATTTTTATTGCTTACTTCCATAATCGATCCTTGAAATGTTATCGTATATAACAGGCAATTTTATTTGTGCGATTGAGTTACCCGTTGATTTTATACTCTCATCATAAAGATGATTCAGCCAACCTTTTGGCATAATTTTTAATTCAGGTTCTAAAAGTAGATTATCTCTTCTTTTATTGCCATATCCTATATCTTTTTGTAATTCTTTATCGAGAAAATATTTAAATTTTTCACAAGAGATGGAAAATTTCGGATCTTTTTTTAACTCAATACAAAAGAGATAATGTGGTGGATTATCAACCGTTACCGCACAAATATGTTTTATAGTTATTTCTGCTCTTTTTTCACACGCAAGAGAGGCCTGAATTATTGTTGATCCAGTAAGTTTTTCTCCAGATATATTACCGATATCGCCGATTTTTGATATAAAAACAATATCTGGTGTGTTTTCCGTAAAACCATCCACTCTAACAAGATCTTTCATGTCATAACGATAAAGTCCGGCGAAATTGGTCACAATAAGACGATAAATTCCCCCTTTTTTTAACTGATGGGCCATAAGGATAGTGTTATTCTGATTGTCGTCAACCGGAATAAATTCATAAAACCCTGAATGAATAGCTAAAGTTCCCGCTGATTTTCCTGGCCTATAAGGGATGTTAAATTTCCCCTCACTCGCACCATATCCGTAATCTAAATATTGTAATTTTTCAGGGAAAAGATTTTTTATCTTGGCTATGGAGTTCCCAACTGTTCCGGAAAGCCAGCAGCACATTATTTTTAAATCAGGCCAATAGTTTTTTGGTATAAAATCTCTCTTTTGGTCAAGGATTTTCTGAAGAAATTCTGCTCTTTCCGGTTCGGGAGTAATCAAATCGTTTAATCTTACAAGTGGGTTCAATGGCTCTCCCGATGGTCGTGCGTCTTCAACGTGGGTAATCTGCGAGGCAGATTTTTTACTGTGTTGCAAGTAAGCGATGAAGTTATTGATCGATTTTCTATCAATATCAATATTTTCTCTTAAAGAGCCAGTGCGAATTTCGGATATCAATGTTGCGGCATTATCTTGTGCGAATTTCGCAAGTTTCTCCATCTTTGCAGCATTGTTAGCAACGATTATTCTAACGTCTTGAGTTAAAGCAAAACGCATTAAGAGATAATCAATTGTATCGTTATCGCGAATCTTTAAAATATCAAGGGGGTAAGCAATCGTTTGTAATATTGATTTAGGGGTATTAGTTAAGGTCAATCCAGAGGCGGTTCCAAATGGAATACCTGAACTCGTATAGCCTAAATCAGCTTTATTGACTAAAGGTAAGATCTTTCCTTTCAGTATCTCAGGTGAAGAGTTTAAGGTGAAATTTCTACGTATTTTATCTGTTATAACTTTAACTTCATTACTTCTTGTTGTTTCTGGTATTAATTTTTTCTCTCCAGAAGTACCGCTTGTCATAATGAAATATTTAGGCTTTCCATTAAAAAGAAGATTTTCTTTTCCATTTTGCATGGATTTGCTAAACTCTGCATAATCATCCCAGGTTGTTATCGGGATCTCTTTTCTGAAATCAGCTATAATTTGATTTTGTGAGAATTTGTATTTCTTGCCGTAGTCACATGTAAGATTCTCTTCAATAATTAACTGCATTATTGCTGCCTGTAAGATCTCAGGATCTTTGCACAACTCTTTAAAATAATCCCAGGCTTCAGGTGCTGTCAGCGATTGAAGTTTTTCTATTATTTGTTTAGCTTTCATAGTCTGATAATGATTGGGTCTCATATTCCGGCAATGGTTGGGTTTTATAAATAAATGGTAACTTAATTTGTGAAACAGTTAGACCGGGTTTTAAAATCGTTTTATAAATTGCTTCTTGCCACCCTTTTCCCATTTTATGAATGGTTAATTTATTCAGTAACTGTTGCTCTCTATATGTTCTATAAACAATGGCCGTCTTTTGTAGGTACTCTTCAACTTTTATTGCAAAGTCATCGACATTAATATTTTCCTGCGATTCGTATTCAATATAAAAATGATAGGATTTTGTATCGCTATTTGGCACAACACAGAGATGAGTTACTGAGATATTAAACTCTTTACTTACTTGAAGACATCCATGTTGTAAAATTTTTGATGAAAGTTTTTCGCCACAGATATTACCGATATCAGAAGTTTTTGAGATAAATACTATATTCGGGGTATTGCCGGTAAATCCTTCTACTTTAATTATATCTTTTATATCATATCTATAAAGTCCGGAGTAAGTTGTAATTAACAGACGGTATAACTCTCCATCTTTAAGTTGATGAGCAAGTAAGGTACTATTATTGTTAGAATTACTATCAACTGGAATAAATTCATAAAATCCCGCATGTATTGTCAATGGACCACTTGAGATAGTTTCAGTTAGTGGGATATTAAATTTACCTTCACTTGCTCCATATCCAGCATCAAAAAATATAAGATCTTTTTTAAATCCCACAAGTGGTTTTAATGTCTCAATATAGCGTCCAACTGAGCCAGAGAGCCAACACCTTATCACTCTTAAATTAGGCCAATAGATATCAGGAATAACTTTATCCAATTCTTCAAATTTAGATAACAGCTCATTTGCTCGACCAGGATTTGGCTTCATTAAAGCTGAAAGTTTCTTTTGTAATTTATCACTCAGTGGGTCATTTATGGTCAAAGTGCCGTCTGCAATATCCTGACAAATTTTATGAAAATTATCTTCTGCAATTTTAAATAGAAAAGGAATTCGACCACCATTATTGCCGACAATTACTCGAACATCTTCCTCTAACGCAAAACGCATTGTTGCATAATCTATGTCTTCTTGGTTTGTCATCTCCTTGATTTCAAGTGGAAAGGCGCTGAGAGCTGCAAGCTTTTTTGATATATTTTGAGTTGTAACACCAGATGCCGAGCCGTAAGGAACACCCGATTCAGTGTATCCCTCAATAGCCCTATTAGAAAGTGATAAAAATTTACCTTTTAGTAAATCTGGAAATTTATGCATCAATATGCTGTCTTTTATTTTACTCGTGATATCTTTTGCACACTTTCCCAGCCTACTTTCCGGAAGTAATTTATTTTTGCCACTTGTTCCTGAAGTAATTATAAAATATTCACAACTCCCATCAAATAAAATATTTTCTTCGCCTTGTTGCATTTTAATAGAGTAGTTTTCATAATCATCCCAAGAAGTTAGTGAAACCTCTTTCTGATAATCCTCTAGATTTGCGATAGACGCAAAATTATATTTTTTACCCCATTGACTGTTTTTATTAACTTCTATTATGTTCATTAAAACATTTTGCTGAACCTCTTCTGAATTTTCACATAGTGTTAAAAAATCTTTTGTTTGTTCTTTTGACGAAGCTAACTTTTCAACTACACAAGTGGGTTTTGATTCCTCTTCAGTTGCCGGATGATTAGCTGTATTGCTATTTTTTTGCTCTTCTGCAAAAGAGCAGCGATGTTTTTGGTTTTTTCCCCGATTCATATCTAATTGCTCGCTGAGAGGTTCTTAGCTTTAACTGCATCTTTTATATTATTTAAAAGTTCTGTTGGAATATCAATACTCCAAACATTGTCGGTTTTATTTGGAACATAGAATCCTGGAATAGAATTCACTTCATTAACTATATAGCCATCTTTAGTAAATAGTAGATCAATGCCTCCTAGAAAAAGCCCTAAAGTTTCAGCGGTCTTATTTGATATCTCTTCAACTTTATCATTAAGCTGATACATTACAGCAGAACCATCTCCAGAGAGATTTGATTTGAAATTATTTTTAGATCCTGATGTTCTTTGCATGCAAACTTTAGCTTTACCACCAAGAATCATAACTCTTAAATCTTTTCCTTTACTGTAAGAGATAAATTCCTGAAGAATAAGCTCTTCTTGAAGATCTCCGGCATTTGATATTTGAAGAATATTCTCTAATTCAGATCCACTATTAACAAGTACAACACCGTCGCCTTTACTTCCTCCTATAACTTTTAATACTAGAGGAAAACCTAACTCCTTACTAATCAACTCTGTGGTTAAGTTTTTTGTATAAAGAATAGTTTTAGGTACGGGAATTTGTTTTTCTGCCAGTAGTTGAAGTGTTAACATCTTATCTTTTGTTTTTTGCATTACAGATGCTCTGTTTATGCATAATACGCCAATAGACTCCAATTGTTGCAGGCAAGATATATTGCTGTATACAGGATCTTTTGCGAAAGCTGCAATTGCAAAATCCGGTATAGCAATAGGCTCTCCATTCAGCAAAATATAGTTATTCTCTGACGCGGCAATAATTGCAATATCTCTAGGATTCACAACTTTTAAATCAATGTCCAATTTCTTTGCAGTTGTTAACATGAACTGCAATTCCGTATTTGATTTATCTCCACCAAATAAGATTAAACCATACATAAAACATCTCCTTATAATTATTCCCCCTCAATGGGCGTTATGAAAAATTCCCCAATGGGGAGTATGATAAGGAGTATAATGTAAAAAGCAGTAAGTCAAGGTGAAATTCTAGGAGGCTGTCCGAGAATGCCATTTTCTCCCAACTCTTCGTTATTTTTTCTAAATAATGCTCGAAATACTAAGTGTATGTCTGTGCTTATTTATAAAAAATGCCTCAATCTGAGAAAAAATTTCTATTCTCGGACAGCCTCCTAG
>JAGGWR010000033.1 GCA_021163445.1 Candidatus Tharpella aukensis | reverse complement strand
GCACCATTGATTTGCTTAATACAGACAAAGATATTGACAAAAATCAGTATCTTAACAAACGATTTAAAACCATTAAGAAACAGTGTCTGAGAATGGCGGAAACCATTAAGCAGATGGAACAACTGGTAGAATATAAAACCCGACCGTATGTTAATGGAAGTTTAATTATTGATCTGGAGGAATCGAGCCAAAACAAGTAGCAACACTTGATCAGAAAAGAAGAACAGTAAATATCAAGCCGGCAACTGCCAACTTACAGCCCTTAGTTTCAGGTGAAACCACTAGAAACAGGAGCCGAACCCAAAGTACACCCGGAGGTACTGGAAAATTTTCCGGCTCCGACGGACTGAACAACACAACCGGATATCACTTTGCGCAAACCTGTAACTGCACATCCAGGACATTTCAAAGCCGTACCATCCTCGCCAAGCTTTTGTAAAACTTCAATTTTGGCCCCGCAAGCGGGACACTCATACTCATATAAAGGCACTTTACTTCACCTCTTTACAGGAATCAGCTACGGCCTCACTACAATCCATACCAAAATGATCCATTAAGGTACCGATCAGCAGTTTACTAATGTCGTCACATACCCAGTAACGCATCGCCACTCCCTCCCTGGCGGAATTGACAATTCCCTTTCCCTTAAGCACAGAAAGGTGCTGGGAAACTGTCGCCTGGGAGAGTCCCAAACAACTCCACAGGTTTTTCACACAACTCTCCTGCGTCAAAAGGGTCTGCACAATCTGCAAACGCACTGGATGACCCAAAACCTTCAAAACCTCAGCAACCCGACAACAAATCTCATCTCTATCCAAGGACAGTCTCCATTTTTTCACATAATCATGATATATATGAATATATTCCAATCTCATATAACCGGTTGCACGACGCCTGTCAAGGCAAAGCGAGAAATCTTCTTGTTCAGAATATAGAAATCATGCTATACAACCGGATTCAGTCAACAGAACAGAAACAACCTTTAAAGACGCCATTCACACAGGAGTGACATTGACGCATAATATTGAGCTTTTAGATCTGATGCTGCATCTCGACGAACGCCAGGGTTTGGAATATGCCTTCGTTTCGATTCGGCCCAACACAAGAATCATCAAACCGCTCGACCCGGCTGTTTTACGCTCTATCCAGGTGGCCATAAAAGATGAACTCCGAGAAAAAGGAATCTGTTCTGGCATCAACAAAAGCAAAACTATAACTTCGGAAGTAAAACGTTACCTGACTGATTACCACAGGATTACAGCGAATAAAACTTTCTACACCTTTCCCATTGCCAGCCCGACACCACCGCAAAAAGGTGACGACGGCAAGCTTGAAATATTGGTCGACCTCAAATTAAAACCGGGTAAAATAGAAGATGAAAAGAGCGGCAAAATCGACTACTACGATTTAGGCTTCAGCGAAACCTTGATTCACAAGGGAAAACCCCTGGTTGTCATTACCCATGCCACACCCGGAGTTGACGGCATCGACATTTTCAAAAAGCCGATAAAAGCCAAAGCTGGAAATGAAGAGAAAATCCCCGTTTATGATCGCAAAACCATCACCTGTGAAGAGGATCAGGACAACAACACAACTATTCTAAAAGCCGCCATCACCGGTTTTCTCTATCAGGAAGCTGATCGGGGCTATTTTGTCGACAAGGATGTCCTGACCAACCAGGTCGATTTCTCGACCGGTAATATCGAAGTCCAGGATTTCAGTGATATCGACACGGTCATTAAAGTATCCGGCAAAGATGACATCATGCATGACTCCGTCAAACCGGGATTCACGTTAAAAGCGCAGGAGATTGTCATAGAAGGCAATGTCGGACGCGGTGCCACTATTGAAGGAGACAAAATCATCATCACCGGCATTGTTGATGCGAAAGCCCGGATCATCGGCAAAAAAATTGAGATCGGCAAAGTCGTCGGCGCCTACATTGAAGGTTCAGAGATCAAAATCAATTCCGTCCTGCAAAATGCCACAGTTGTGGGAGAACAGATCAAAATCAATATCTGCATGTCATCCGAGATTACCGGCAAAGAGGTTTTCATCAACCAGGAGCTGCGTTCATGTGCCGTGACTGCCTCAAGTTTCATCTTCTGCCGCAAAGCCATAGGCACCAGCCATTCCACGTTGACCATCGACCCATTCGCCATCCCCAGCTTCCGGGAAACGCTGGAAGAGCAGCAAAACCAGGTTGACTCCTGCCTCCAGACTTACAAAAAAAGCCTGCAGGAGCATGAAAAAAAGCAACAATCGCACATCAACAAACAACAGCACCACATCGACAATTTCTACCGTCAAGTGGAGGAACTAAAAAAAATAACTCTCAGTAAAGAACAGAAAAAGGCGATCGAGCAACTGCTCGCTCAGGGCCATATAAATGATATTGGCAAACGGCTAAACTTCAAACTGCACACAATCACGCGCAAACATTTAGAAATTTTCGCCCACAGCCTGAAACATCTGCAAAACTCTCTTGAGAAGCTTGAAAAACTAAAAGAAGAATATAAACATGCAAAAAATATCCTGCATGAGCTGGAAAAATCTTATACCCGCGGTTTAATCCTGATCCAGGATGAGAGTTCCGGTGAAATAAAAATCTGCTATCGAGGAGTGTGCCTCTCGCCGATCGTTTTCAACCAGAACCTGCTTTTTAGTTATGATGCTAAAAAAAACAAAATAATCGCCCTGAAAAAATTTGGCGAGATCACTCACCGGCGCCTCTTCACCCAATTAAGCCCCCGGGCGCTTTCCATCATTAACAAGTTCACCTCCTGAAAATGGCAACCCAAAAAAATCCCGGCAGAAACCTGATAAAGAACGCCGGCATTATTGGAGCAGCCACCCTGTTGAGCCGGATTCTCGGCTTTGTCCGAGACATGGTGACGGCCAACTATCTGGGCACTTCAATCTATGCCGATGCTTTCTTTGTCGCTTTCCGGATTCCCAATCTTCTGCGCCGCCTCTTTGGTGAAGGTTCCCTGACCGCCGCCTTTGTCCCCGTATTTTCGACCTATCTGGCAGCCGGAAAACGACTCGAAGCTCGGGACATCGCCCAGACGGCCATGACCTTGACGGCCATCTGCCTGACCCTGGTCACAATCTTGGGAATTATTTTTTCCCCGCTTATTATCTCGTTCATTGCACCTGGCTTTACCGCCACTCCAGAAAAATATGAGCTTGCCGTATTTCTTAACCGACTCATGTTCCCGTACATCCTGCTCATCAGCCTAGTCGCTCTCGCCATGGGCATTTTAAATGCTGACGGCCACTTCCTGACCCCGGCCATAGCCCCGGTTTTACTAAATATTTGCATGATTGGGGCCGCTTTAACCCTGACCCCATTACTCAATGATGCCAGTTTGGCTCTGGCCATCGGCGTCCTCGCCGGAGGCCTGGCCCAACTTCTGCTCCAGCTTCCGGTGCTTAAAAAGCATGGGTTCCCCTGGCGGCCCCGATTTCAGTTTAAGCATCCGGCAATCAAACGCGTTATAGTACTCATGGGCCCCTCTTTGATCGGATTGGGAATCACCCAGATAACCATCTTCTTCAACACTCTGCTGGCCTCCTATCTGGTTGACGGCAGCATCTCATATCTCTATTTTGCCGACCGCCTGATCCAATTCCCCTTAGGCATTTTTGCCGTCGCACTGGGTACTGCCATCTTGCCCGCCTTAAGTCACGCGGCAGCAGAAAAAAAATGGCACGATTTCTCGACCACCTTCTCCCTGGCCATACGCCTGCTCATGTTTATAACCCTGCCAGCCATGGCCGGATTAATCATTTTAAGCAAACCGGTTGTTTTTTTGCTTTTTGAACGAGGCCATTTTGGGGCTCACTCAACCGACATGGTCGCACAAACTATCATCGCTTACGCTGCCGGACTCTGGGCCTATGCCGCTTTAAGAGTTATCGTCCCCGCTTTCCACTCTTTGCAAGACACTAAAACCCCGGTCAAAGTCGGTGCTATAGCTCTGCTGGTCAACCTGGTTTGCGCCTTTTCTCTGATGCATCTCCTGCAACATTTAGGACTGGCACTGGCCACAGCCATCTCCAGCGCCGTCAACTGTTTACTTTTACTTATTCTTCTCAAACGTCGCCTGGGCCAGGAGATCAAAATAGAGGGCTGCGGCCGAGCCTTCTACCAGAGCCTGCTGGCCACCACAGTCATGATTTTAATCATCATCGGCCTTAACCATCTGCCGTTAATGACCTCGGGCTACCAGAGCCATCTGCATGAAAGCCTTCGCCTGGCGGCCAAAATTTTCTGCGGCATAGCCTCCTACTTTCTCTGCGCCCGCCTCATGAAAAACCCGGAGTTAACCCAGTTGCAAAGTTTAATCACAAAACGCCGGAAGCGAAAATAATGAGACGAAACCTGACAACTCTGATGATTTTTGCCAGTCTTGCGGCCAGCCTCATAACCTTGGCCGTCTTCGACCTCTACCGCTTTGCTCACCAGGCTGGAAAGCAACCGGCAAAACTTATAATTATCGAACCGGGCAGTCCACTTAAAAAAATTGCCCGCGATCTCCTGAAACATAAACTAATAAACTCAAGTCGACGCTTCATCATTCTCAACCGTATTCTCCAAAATTCCAGCCTCCTTAAAGCCGGAGAGTACCGAATTCAGGCAGCGGCCAGCCCGCTGCAAATTATTTCAACCCTGAAACAAGGCCAGGTTTTTCAACGCCGAATCACCATCCCGGAAGGCTTTACCCTGCGCCAAATCGAGGCCCGCCTGCAAGCCCATGGTTTATGTCTCAATGAAGATTTCAGAAAGCTCACAACCTCGCCGACAAACCTGAAAGAGTGGCAAATAGCGGGCTCTAATCCGGAAGGCTATCTTTTCCCCAGCACCTACAACTACAGCCGCCAAACTTCATGTCGACAGATCGTGGAACTGATGCTGAACACCAGTCAAAAACAGCTGCAAAAACTGACCGCAAAAAAACCCAACAACAACTTAAACCAATATCAAATCCTAATCCTGGCATCGATCATCCAGAAGGAAGCCGGCAACAACGATGAGATGCCGGTTATCTCCTCAGTGTTCCATAATCGCCTGCGACTCAAAATGCGCCTGGCCAGTGACCCAACAACAATTTATGCTCTCGGTGAAAACTTTGACGGCAACTTGAGACGCCGAGATTTACGTAACCCGTCACCCTACAACACTTACCGCCACCGAGGCCTGCCTCCCGGCCCCATCTGCAGCCCCGGCGACGCAGCCATCAGGGCCGCAATCAACCCGGAGCAAACCGATTTTCTCTACTTTGTTTCCCGCAACAACGGCCAACATAAGTTCTCCAGAACCCTCAAGGAGCATAACCGAGCAGTTCGAAAGTATCAGCTCAAACACTGATGGCGTCGTAAAAAAGTCCCGACATCCTGCGTTGTTGTGGTTCTCCAGAGACTCGATATGTATGGTCTCGCGCCTGGAGAACCACAACATCTTGCACCCCAAGGGCACTTCCTGCGGGGCGTCTATCGAATTTTTTACTTAGCCATCCCGTTACTTTTTACGAATTTATCAACACTAAATTTGCAAAATTATAAGCTAATAAGTTGACTGATGCACCACAAAGGTTATAATAGATAATAAATCAACTAACTGACTAACTTTTAAAAGGGCACCACCATGTCTGAATTACGTAAAGATCCGGTCGTCGACCGCTGGGTAATTATCTCCCGAGAACGAGGCAAAAGACCCTCTGAATTCAGCAGCCTGAAACTGGAGAAAAAAAGTGGCTTCTGCCCCTTTTGCCCCGGCAATGAAGATGTTGTCCCTCCCGAAATTCTGGCTTATCGGCAACCCGGCAGCCAAAGTAATGATTCTAACTGGCGCTTAAGAGTCGTACCTAACAAATTTCCCGCTCTCCACATTGAGGGTGACCTTGTCCGTCAAGGTGACGGAGTGTATGATATGATGAATGGTATCGGGGCTCATGAAGTCGTCATCGAAAGCCCTGACCACCAAGCAACCCTGTCAACCATGCCGATTGAAGCCGTTGAAGATGTTTTATGGGCCTACCGGGATCGCATCCGTGACCTCGCCGGTGATGAACGTTTTCGCTATATCCTGGTCTTCAAAAACCAGGGAATGGCAGCCGGAGCCACAGTTGAACATTCTCACTCCCAAATTATCGCCCTGCCGATCGTACCCAAGCGAGCCAAGGAAGAGGTTGAAGGGGCGAAAAAATTCTACGACTATAAAGAGCGCTGTATTTTTTGCGATATTATTCAACAAGAGATCAATCAGGGACTAAGAATGGTCAGCGAAAATCACGAATTTATCGCTATCTGCCCCTATGCCCCACGCTTCCCCTTTGAGACTTGGATCCTGCCTAAACGGCATACCCATGACTATCAATTAAACAGTAAAAACATGATCGAAGGCCTCGCTCTAATTCTTTCCGACACCTTAAAGAGAATTAATAGAGTACTTGACACCCCGCCCTATAATTTCATCCTCCACACGGCCCCGGTCAATAATCATGACACCGCAAAATACTACCACTGGCATATAGAGATTATTCCTAAACTGACCCGGGTCGCCGGTTTCGAATGGGGTTCCGGCTTTTATATCAACCCGACACCACCGGAGGAATCAGCTAAGTTTCTCCGCGAAGCTAAAATATGATGGCGTCGTAAATTGCCAGGACAAAAACTGAGGTATTTTACAAATCACCTATATAAACATACAGTTGACAAGGTACAAAGACAGCAGGCACAAAGGCACAAAGGCACAAAGTTTAAAACCGAGAGATAGAGTAAACATGAAAATAGTGTGATTGCTTACCACTCTGCCAGTGTTTATAAAAAACTCTGTGCCTTCTGCCTCTGTGCTTTTGTGCCTATAAATAAATTAATTTAAATTCAGAAAATACAATTTTTTGACATTTGTTGTTAAAACCAATTTGTAGTGATTAAAATGAATATTCTTTTTGCGGTATCTGAAGCTACTCCTTTTGCCAAAACCGGCGGTCTTGCCGATGTTGCTGGAGCTCTGCCGACCGCATTAGCCAAACGGGGTCATCAGGTTCACCTTTTCCTGCCCCTCTACCGGGAGATTCAAGAACAAGGGTTGGAATTTAGCGAAAGTACCACAGTTACGGTTCCGCTGGGAACAACGTCAGTTATCGGCACCATTGTGAAGGTGCCCTCCGGGCAGCCAAACCTGAGTATCTCATTAATCCGCCAGGATGATTTTTTTGACCGGCCATTCCTCTACGGCCCGCCCGGAAAAGAATATCCGGACAACGGCATCCGTTTTATCTTCTTTTGCCGGGCCATCCTTGAGGCGGTCGCAGCCCTTGACCTGAAAATAGATATCTATCACGCCCACGACTGGCAAACAGCTCTGATTCCGGTCTACCTGAAAACCCTCTACAAAGATCGGCCCCACTATCAGGGAAGCTCGCTTTTTACGATCCACAATCTCGGCTACCAGGGCATCCAGAATAAAAGTCTGCTGCCGGTAGCCGGGCTCGGCTGGGAGGAGTTCACTTTTGAACGTCTCGAATTCTTCGATCGCCTCAATCTCTTAAAGGGTGGCTTGGTCTATGCCGATGCCTTAAATAGCGTCAGCCCGGCCTACAGTCACGAAATCCTGCAAGCGGAATTCGGCTTCGGACTGGAAACAGTACTCCAGCAACGCCGGGATGATCTTTACGGCATCTTAAACGGAGTAGATTATCAGGAGTGGAACCCGGCTGATGACCCTTTCATCAGCAACCATTTCCGTATCGGCCGCATGGCGGGAAAAAAGATCTGCAAAAAGAAGCTTAACGCAGCCTTCAACCTGCCCCATGAAAACCGGCTGCCGCTAATCGGCATGGTCTCCCGCCTGGTAACCCAGAAAGGTTTTGACCTGATCCTGCCGCTGCTGAAAAAAGTGAACAAGTTTAAAGCTCAATTCATCTTTCTCGGCACCGGCGATCCCGAAATTGAGAAAGATTTGACCGCTTTGGCGAGTCAAAATCCGAAACAAATCGCTTTTATACGCGGCTACGACAACCGACTGGCCCATCTGATTGAGGCTGGAGCCGACATTTTCCTGATGCCCTCACACTATGAACCCTGCGGCCTTAACCAGATGTACAGCCTGCGTTATGGAACCGTCCCTCTCGTTAGAGCGGTCGGCGGCCTCGATGACAGTATCGTCTCTTTCAACATAGAAAATGGCAGCGGCAACGGTTTTAAGTTCAGCGACTATAGCACCGCCGCACTGGAACAATCCCTTAAAGAAGCGTTACAACTTTACCAAAAACCCCGACTATGGCAAAAACTTCGCCAAAACGGTATGCGCAACGACTTCTCCTGGGCACAAAGTGCAATAAAATACGAAGAGCTTTATAACAAAACAAGAACCCGAAGCAATGTAATTAAAGTTGAGTCAAAATGAAAAAAATAGACTCTCGGCAAAAATATAACATCCTGACCAAGATCGTTGAAATCTGCTGTTCTACGCCACAGATCAATGTACGCCTGGCGCAAATGGCTCATTATCTTTGTGCCAATGGTCTGGCCCCAACTATCGCTTTCTACCTGTTACAACGTCGGGAGCGATATCTGATCTTGCGCATAGCCGCTGATTCCGACGGCAGCCTGCAACTGCCGGTTCCACCGCACAGCTATAAACTACCGTTCTCCGACGACCCTCTCTGCAAACCACTGACAACCCTGCTGCCAAGCCCTCTAGACCCTGACACTTTAAATCTCAATGATCTTTTCAGAAACTCACGCCCCCACGGCTGGAGCCTGCCGTTGGCGGATGAAAATCATGCCTACGGCACCATGGTTCTCTTGAATCCAACACCCTTTGTTGTCGACAATGAGACAATCCTATTTCTTCAAGTTGTTTGCCGACAAATTGCGCTGAGCCTGCGCTGTTCAATCTATAAGAACCGAGGCAAGAAAAAAGTCAGACGCTTAAAATTTCTTCATCGAATCGGAGCTCAACTTAGTGCCAGCGATGACATTCAAAGTGTCTTTTCCCAGCTTTTCGATTCAACTCTGCCCTTTTTTTCCCACTCTGCTTCAATCCTCAATGTTTTCGCCCTGGAGCAATCCGAGGCAAGATCACTTGAAGAGGGCTTTAGCAATCGCGATCAACGTGAACTGGTTTTACAAGTAAGTCGAACTCAGACCAGTAAAACTAAATTCATCCAGCACCCTCTGGTAATCGACAAAAAAAGCTCTCTGCCGCCACCTTCATATCCAATATATGAACAATTTTTCAAACAGTTCTGTGCCCACATCATCCTGCCCTTACACAGTCAGGATCAGATGGTTGGCACACTCGAATTTTTCCTGGCCGATAACCCCCAAAGCAGAAACCTTCTGCCTCTGGAAAATGAGGATCTGGAACTTCTCGAAATACTTGCCGTCCACCTGGCTGCAACCCTGGAACGAGCCCGAGCCCAAGACCAGCTCTCGGCTGCCAACCAGGCATCACTCTTGAGAACCCGGCAACTAACCTTTTCCCACCAGATGAAAAATACACTTATGGCGGCCGACACCCCGGAAAACATCATTCGTTTAACCCTTGGGGCTTTAGTCAGTAATGAGGGCTTCACCTGCTCGCCAGCCCTCTATTTTGCGCTTCAGGAAAATAAAAACTTCTGGGATGCTCTTTTTTACGCAACTGCCCCAAGCCCGGCTTCGGCCGCCCCCAAGACAAAGGAAGAGGGTGGTAATCTCAAAACCCTGACCCAGCACCTTCTCACCGCAAGCTCTCGGATACCGCAAAAAATTCAAGAAAATATTACAGAGTGCAGACTGCCCGATCTGGACACCGCTCCCAGCCGTTTCCAACAAGCCGTGACCGGGGGAAAACCAACCATAATCCCGGCTAAATTTGTCACCGTACTTCATCCCAAACTTAAGGCTCTGTTACCCGGCCAAAAAATTGTCATCATCCCCATCTCCAGCCAGGAACAACTCAAGGGTCTGATACTTGCTAATGCAGACTATATTAACACACAAGACCTCTCCTACATCACCCTGTTTACCGATGCCGCAGCCCTGGCTCTTGACAACACCCAGCTCTACCAACGTCTACAAAGTTCTCTAGCCAGTTTAAACAATGCTCAAAGCCGCCTGGCCCAGAGTGAAAAGTTGATGGCCTTAGGCGAAATGGCCACCAGCATTGCCCATGAGATCAAAAATCCACTGGTCTCAATTGGCGGATTTGCGCGAAGACTGCACAAAAAAATCCCTGATCAGAGCCGGGAAAAAACCTACAGTCAGATTATCACCAAAGAGATCGAACGCCTGGAAGAGATCGTCAACAACGTCCTCTCTTTTTCACGACCGGAAAGTAATAAATTTGAGCCCTGCGATCTTAACCTGCTGATCACAGAAACCATAGCCCTCTTTTCCCGCGAGCTGAAAAACCAGGAGATCGACCTTACAGTTCAACTAGCCCCAAAAATAAGAGAGGTTGAATGCGACAGAAACCAGTTGAAACAGGTATTAATAAACCTTCTCAACAACAGCATTCAGGCCATGTCCAACACAGCCGCTGCCGGCAATCGCAAAATTTTAGTTCGCACCTCGTGCTATAGTGATCTCATGGAGCAAAAGGAGAAAGTTCTAGTCGAAATCGAAGACAACGGTGACGGCATCCAGAAACAGTTTATTCATGACATTTTCAACCCCTTCTTTACAACCAAACACGAAGGCACCGGTCTTGGGCTGCCAATCTGTCACCGTATTATCCTTAACCATCAAGGCGACATTCGCATTCAAAATCGGGAAGGCAAAGGAGTAAAGGTTTCCATCTCTTTACCTTTCAATCATAAAACACAACCAGGATCGACAATTTAATTAAACCATAAAGTGAGGAAAAAACATGGACACTCAACAATATTCAATTCTGGTAGTCGATGATGAAGAGAATATCCGCTGGCTTTACAAAGAGGAACTTGAAGATGAAGGCTACACTATCACAGCTGCCGCCAGTGGTGAAGAAGCTTTGCAGATAGTTCCCGAGCTCAAACCGGATCTGGTCGTCATGGATATTAAGATGCCCGGCATTTCCGGGGTTGACACGCTCGTAAAAATCAAGGAGATGGACAAAAACATACCGGTTATTCTCTGCTCCGCCTACGGCGATTACAAACAAGACTTTACAACCTGGGCCTCGGATGCCTACGTCGTCAAAGCCGCCAGCCTGGATGAGTTGAAAAAATCGATCCGGGAGGTTCTTGAGAAACGTTATCCGAAAAAATAAGTAACTGTTCAACGTCCCGTTGAAATTAAACCACCAACGGACGTTCAGGCGGTTCCCCTCCACTTCTTAAGTAAAATTTCTGTTTTTCCAGCGCTCATTACGCTGAAATTGAAGAACTCGCTCGTACCTCGCTCAAACAGCTTCAATTTCGGGCGCTCCATTCGCTGGGAAAAACGACGAAATTTTACGAGACGTTCCGAGAAACCGCCTGACCGCCCTCCAAGCTGAATAGTTACAAAAATAGTACTTGCCCTGCTGATCTGGGCAAGTCACTAAAATAGGTTTGACAGCTAGATTATTTTTTAGTAGTAG
>JAGGWR010000158.1 GCA_021163445.1 Candidatus Tharpella aukensis | reverse complement strand
GTGCTGATACTTTGGTGATTGACGCCAAAAAGCTAATGCGGAATCATAATATTCGTCGTCTGCCGGTGATGAAAGGTGATCAGATGGTAGGTATCGTAACCCTTTCCGGGCTGCGTGAAGCTCAGCCTTCCAAGGCGACCAGCTTAAGTATTCATGAACTTAACTACCTGCTGGCCAAGATGACGGTTAGCGAGATCATGACCCGGGAAGTGATCACCTGCTTCCCCGATATGACGATGGAAAAAGCTGCAGTTCTGGGCACTAAATATCGTATCGGGGCGATGCCGGTAGTTGAGAACGGTAAACTGATCGGGATTATAACCGAGTCGGATATCTACCGGGCCTTTCTTCGCATGCTCGGAGCAACCCATAAAGAGTCGACCCGGATAACCCTTGATAATTTCCCCCAAGAGCAGGATGATATTATCAAGGTTATTGAAACGTTAGACGGGCTGCAGGGTCTGCTGGTGAGTTTGACATTGGTTGATGATATCCCGATTGAGGGACGGCGGGAGTTGGTTTTTCGGGTAAAAAATGTCGATGTGAATGAGTTGGTGGTGCAATTAAAGGCGCACGGCTACGTTGTTTCAAACGTTTCAAAGATAGATTAATGATCCATCAATATTGTTGGCGGCCAATTTCAAGAGCTTTGAGGTTGGCCGTTTCTATTGCTGGAGAGACCGCCATCGTTTTAACGGCTTCCTGCATCAGTTCAAAACTGTAGGGGAAGGCTGGATGTTGCGCGGCCCAACCGCTGAAAACCAGGTTTACGGCTTTTGGCAGGTTGTTTTCCAGAGCGATGGCTGTGGCTCCGAGCATGCTTTCCCGGGCCAACCCGGCAAGTGGTTGATCGCTGTTGACCAAGCAGGTACCATTGGGACGGATAAATTGTTGATTGCGTTCATATTCGCCGGCAGCCAGAACCAGCAGAATATCGGCCGAGTCAAGCGCAATCAAGGGAGAGCAGTAGTTCCCGATCTTGACCTGACTGGTAACCGAGCCGCCGCGCATGGCCATACCATGGCTCTCATAAGTGATAAAATCGTCACCGGCGAGCAGGGCCGCCTGGCTGATTAACCTTGAAAGGAAAACCACTCCCTGGCCACCAAGCCCGGCAATAAGAAGTTTACAGTCGGTCATTTTAATGTCCTATCTCAATTCTCAATTATTTGTAACTATTCAGCTAACCCGTAAATTCAGGGGACACAATCCCGATTTCCTTCGGAGAATCAGGTTATGTCCCCAGAATTTACTGAAATCCATCAAAATTAGGTGCCTTTCTATTTACGCTGAATAGTTATCAATTATTTTAATCGCTCCCTGCGGGCATATATCGACGCACTGGCCGCAGCCGACGCAGGTGACTTGGTCGATCATAACCCGGTTTTCCGGATCGTTTGTCCTTAGCACTAAGGCTGGGCACTCAAAAGCTTTAAGGCAATATCCGCACCCGGTGCAATCGTCATCTGAAATGGATATCTGAAAAGTTTTCAGCTGTTGTCGTTCGGCGGGAATCATCAGGCAGCCGCGCCGGGCAATGACAGCAGCAATACCGCCATCCGGGGTTTGGGCGTACTGCCAAGCTTCTTTGATTGTTTTAATCATCTCATTTTGTTGATAGGGATCGACAACCGTGATCTTCTCAATGCCGCACCCTTTGAGCAACGTTTCCAGTTTCAGGGCTGGCCCCTGGCTGCCGTCGGCACGCAATCCGGCGGCCGGGGTTGGCTGGTTGCCGGTCATTGCGGTGGTCGAGTTATCAACTAATAAAAGGACAAAGCGGCTCCCTTCCCAGCGGGCGTTGACCAGGGCCGGAATACCGGAATGGTAGAAGGTTGAATCGCCGATAATCGCCGCAATCGGCGGGATTTCTTCGTTTCCCTGGGCAAAAGTTTGGTAAAAAGAGCCGGCTTGACTGATTGAAGCTCCCATACAGAGGCAGCTGTCTAAAGCTCCAAGATTAATGCCTAATGTATAGCAGCCGATATCGCCGGCATAAATACCTTTAGGCAGGGCTTTTTTGAGGGCGTAAAAGCTTGAGCGATGAGGACAGCCGGGACAGAGACTGGGGCGTTTTCCCGGAGGGGCGGTGACACTCTCATTTTTAGCGGAGAGTGGTCGATTATCCAAGAGGAGATTGAGGGCTGAAACAATGATCTCCGGGGTCAAAGCTCCGGCATCGGGGATTGAGCCGTCAAGGCGGCCGCAAATTTTCTTTTGCTCCCCCATTTGATATTCGATTACCGGCATGCTCTCTTCGATGACGAGCAGTTTTTGATGACGTTTAAGCAGGGTTTGAGCGGCATTTTTATGTAAAGGATGGGGCAGGTCGACTTTGTAGAGGGTAAATTGCCGGGACTCATCGTCTGGTAAGGAGTTTAGTAAGTCGGCGGTTAATGACCAGGCACAACCTGAGGCTATAATGCCATAGGGGGCTGGGGCGTCGGCGCCGGTTTCTGCTTTTGCCGCGAAATCAAAGCGCGGATCAGCCGCCAGCTCAAGCAGTTTTTGGTTGAGTTGCTGGTGCTGTAGGAAGCGATGTTTCGGGGTTGCGGCCCAGCGTTGGGGCTGGCGAATAAATTCAGGTTGGCGTGGTTGATTCGGGATCTCTTCCAGATTGATGTTCTGCCGGGCATGGCAGAGGGTGGCGGTCGGCCGCAGCATTACCGGAAGGCCAAGCTCTTCTGAGAGATCGAGGGCTCGACCGGCAAAAATAGAGGCCTCTTCCGGGGTCGCCGGATCAAAAACCGGAACTTTTGCAAGCATTGCGAACATGCGGCTGTCTTGTTCGGTTTGCGAACTATTGGGTCCGGGATCGTCGGCGCTGATGACCACCAGAGCACCGGTAACTCCAAGATAGGCACTGCTTAAAAAAGCATCGGCGGCGACGTTTAAGCCCACCTGCTTCATGATTGCAGCACTGCGCATACCGGTCATGGCGGCGGTAAAGGCTGATTCCAGAGCAATTTTTTCATTTACCGACCAGTGGCCGTGGATTGCGACATCATGGTT
>JAGGWR010000283.1 GCA_021163445.1 Candidatus Tharpella aukensis | reverse complement strand
CCCCTACCATAAAAATATTGCCCGCTCGCTGCTGAAAGCCCCAAAATATTATTTTTATGATACCGGCCAGGTTTTGGGAGATAATGGACTGAAGTTAGAAAACCTTACGGCCTGCGCCCTGCTCAAAGAAATTCACCGTCAATGTGATTGTTTCGGGGAGGTTTTTAAATTGCATTATCTTCGCAGCAAAGAGAAGCATGAAATTGATTTTCTTGTGATCGGTGATGGCGTTAACCCTCTATTGCTTGAAGTGAAGTGGAGTGATGATAAACCCGGCAAAAATTTTAATCGTTTCGGTGATTATTTTCCGGGAGCAAAAAAAGTGCAAATCGTCAAAGAGCTTATACGGGAAAAAACCTATCCTGACGGTATTGAAGTTCGCCGGGCTCATTCCTGGTTGACTGAATTCTATTTTTAACTTAGCGGGACGATTTAAGTTTTGCTGTAACTAGTCAATTGACAAAGATAGTCTCTTTGACTAAAAAGAGAACATGTTTTTATTTCAATCTTGCAAAACTGTTACCTTGGGGGATTAAATGGGATATTGTAACAAGGAGGATTTGACACTGTTTCTAGCCTCAGGCTGTGGTCTTGGAGCTTTGCCCAAGGTGCCCGGTACCTGGGGTTCTTTGGGGGCTTTGCCTCTGTGGTTTCTTTTTTCCTGGCTGAGTACTAGCTGGTATCTGTTATTGGTGTTAATCATTTCTGGTTTGGCGATTTTTATTGCCGATGGGGCGGGAAAATATTTACGGGTTACGGATAGCCCGGTAATTGTTATTGATGAAATTGCCGGTTTGATGCTGGCTTTGACCGGTGTTTCTTTGGGCTTTGGCAACTTCCTGGCGGCATTCTTACTCTTTCGTTTTTTTGATATCGTTAAACCTTTCCCGGCAAATTGGTGTGAAGAAAATCTGGCGGGTGGCTTGGGTGTGGTAACCGATGATCTGGTTGCCGGTATCATGACTTGGGTAGTGATGCATCTTCTGTTTGTCTAATTTTTTTGTTCGACTATTTGTTTTACTAATACGTCGGAGTAGGAGTCTTTCATGGATAAAAATCGTCATCGGGCGATGGAAATGGCAGTCAGCCAAATTGAAAAAGAGTTTGGTAAGGGTTCAATCATGCGTCTTGGTGATGAATCTCGGGCTACCGGTATAGATGTTATTTCAACCGGTTCATTAAGTCTGGATATTGCACTCGGAGTCGGCGGTGTTCCGCGTGGCCGGGTAATTGAGATCTACGGCCCCGAATCTTCGGGTAAGACCACGTTGGCCCTGCACATTGTTGCTGAAGCACAAAAGATTGGCGGTGCCGCCGCTTTCGTTGATGCCGAACATGCTCTTGATGTGATCTATGCTCGTAAACTTGGAGTCAAGGTTGACGATCTTTTGGTTTCGCAGCCCGATACCGGTGAGCAGGCTTTGGAGATAACCGAAATTCTGGTGCGGAGCGGAGCTCTTGATGTTGTTGTTGTTGATTCCGTTGCCGCTTTAGTGCCGCGGGCCGAAATTGAGGGCGAAATGGGGGATTCACATATGGGCTTGCAAGCCCGGCTCATGTCACAGGCCCTGCGTAAACTTGTAGCTGCAATCAGCAAATCGAAAACCACAGTTATTTTTATTAATCAGATTCGGATGAAGATCGGGGTTATGTTCGGTAATCCGGAAACGACTACCGGGGGTAATGCGTTAAAATTTTATGCCAGTGTGCGCCTCGAAATTCGGCGCACCGGATCAATTAAAAAGGGTGACGATGTTTTGGGGAATGCAACCAGGGTCAAGGTTGTGAAAAACAAAGTTGCCCCGCCTTTCAAAGAGGCCCGCTTCGATATCCTTTTTGGAGAGGGAATCTCCAAAGCTGGTGACGTTCTTGATCTGGCGGTTGATTGCGGAGTCGCGGAAAAGAGTGGTTCCTGGTACTCTTATAATGGTGAACGTTTAGGGCAGGGACGTGATTTTGTCAGAAACCACCTCAAAGAGAACCTCGATATTCTTGATGATATGGAACTTAAAGTCCGGGAATTTTACTCGATCCCGGTAGCTGGTGGAAAAAAACAAGAGAAACCGTCTACTGATGAAGTCTAAATTTTTACTTAGCCATCCCGTTTTTTTTACGAGTTCATCATTTTTAGTAATCTTTTTAATTCCGGCTATGCCGGATTAGGTGGACAGCGTGGAACTCTTTCATAATATTCTCAGCACAGCGCTTAAATTCAAGGCTTCCGATATTCATTTGAAGGTTGGCGCACCACCGATTGTTCGGGTTAACGGAAATCTCTATCCTTTTAAGGATTTTCCTCGTTTAAGTGTTGACAACCTGAAAGAGATGTCCGAAACTATGATGGGGCCGGCCCAAAAAGAGTATATGCGGGATTTTCATGAGGTTGATCTTGGTTATGGAGTTCCCGGAGTTGGGCGTTTTCGGGTTAACATCTATCAACAGCGTAGTTCTTTGGTTATTGCCATGCGAGCTATCTCTTTCGAGATTTTTGATCTCGATGCGCTGAATATGCCTCCGATTGTGCAAAAACTGATTGAAGAACAGCGCCGAGGTTTAATTCTTGTAACCGGTACTACCGGTAGCGGGAAAAGTACAACTCTGGCAGCAATGCTCGATTATGTCAATCACCATCGCAGTGAGAATATCATTACGATTGAAGATCCGATTGAGTATTTGCATCGCGATAATTTAAGTCTCATCAATCAGCGCGAAGTCGGTTTTGATACAACTTCTTTTGCTCTTGCTCTGCGCTCGGCCCTGCGCCAGGATCCGGATATTTTGTTGGTTGGTGAAATGCGCGATCTAGAAACCATCGAGATTGCTATGACTGCGGCTGAAACCGGTCACTTGGTTCTTAGTACTTTACATACTGTCGACGCAGTTGAGACCGTTAACCGGATTATTTCAGTCTTTCCACCGCACCAACAAGCCCAGGTTCGTCTTCAATTGGCCAGTATTCTACGTGGCGTGATTTCTCAACGCTTAATTGAACGCTGTGACAAGAAGGGTCGTGTGCCGGCAGTCGAAGTACTGATCAACACTCCGATAATTCGTGAATGTATTACAGATGCTGACAAGACCGTGGAGATTAAAGACGCCATTGCCAAGGGCCATTCTATCTACGGGATGCAATCGTTTGATCAATCTATTTTAAGCCATTATCGAAAGGGTTTAATCTCTTATGATGAAGCATTGAAGCAGAGCAGTAATCCTGATGACTTTCTGCTTAAGGTGCAAGGGGTCAGTTCCAGTTCCGACACAAGTTGGGATGCTTTTGATGGTACTGATGGCGCCGAAAGTGAAACTCCCGAAAAATCTGACAATGACGAGATGGATATCGAAAGATTTGCCAAATGAGCCGGGCTCCGGTTTCGGCTTGGTGGAAAGCTCAAGAACTTCTCGCCCGGCGAGCCCATGGTTCTCAAGAGTTAATAACTAAACTGAAACTGCGCGATTATCCGGCGGCGGAAATAGAAGAAGTTATTTCACGTTTGTTCGCGGCCGGATTGCTTGATGATGAAGCCTTTGCTCGCAACCTGGTGACCGATTTTTTTACTCGCCGGGGTTATGGTTACCACGCAATTATTATGCGTTTGCGGCAAAAAGGTCTGGCTTCTGAGCTGTGTGAGCTGGTTACCAAACAATTTTTTGCTGAGCTTGATGAAGGCGAGTTGTCGGCGGCGATACTTAGAGTGATTAAACGCCGCCGGGCTCATGAAAAAGACAAAAACCGGCTTTTTGTCTGGCTCAAAAGACGCGGTTTTCGTAGTGATGAAATCACTCAAGCTCTGCAAACCCTATTTTTGATTAACAAGGAGAGATATTTTGATGACCGGGAATGAGATTCGCAGGAAATTTTTGGACTATTTTTGCGGGCAGGAACATAGCGAAGTTTCCAGCTCCAGTCTGGTACCGGCCAACGATCCGACCCTGCTTTTTACCAATGCTGGCATGAATCAGTTCAAGGATACCTTTTTGGGCCTCGAAGAGCGCACCTACAAGCGGGCCACCACTTCACAGAAATGTGTGCGGGCTGGCGGTAAACATAACGATCTTGAAAATGTCGGCCGCACCGCCCGCCATCATACTTTTTTTGAAATGCTGGGTAATTTCTCCTTTGGTGACTATTTCAAGCAAGAGGCCATTGAGTATGCCTGGGATTTTTTGACCCGGGTAATGGAACTTGATGCGGAAAAATTGTGGGCAACCGTCTTTCTTGATGATGATGAAGCTTACGATCTCTGGAAAAACGTGATCGGGGTGCCTGAAGAACGGATTGTTCGGCTTGGCGAAAAAGATAATTTCTGGGCTATGGGTGATACCGGCCCTTGCGGGCCTTGTTCCGAAATTCTTTATGATCAAGGGGAGAGTATGAGTTGCGGCCCCGATTGCGGGATCGGTATTTGCGATTGTGACCGTTACTTAGAGATCTGGAATCTGGTTTTCATGCAGTATAACCGGGATGCAAGTGGCACCATGAATCCGCTGCCCAAACCCAGTATCGATACCGGTATGGGGCTTGAACGTCTGGCGGCGGTGGTTCAGGGAGTACAGAGTAATTACGACACTGATCTTTTGCGCCAGGTTATTGCGGCTGGTGAAAAAATCTCCGGTAAAGTCTACGGCGACGATAACGAAAATGATGTTTCTTTGCGGGTGTTGGCCGATCACAGTCGAGCGGCGACCTTCCTGATTGCCGATGGCATCCTGCCCGCTAATGATGGGCGCGGCTATGTTCTGCGACGTATTATGCGGCGTGCCGCCCGTCACGGCAAGATGCTGGGG
>JAGGWR010000057.1 GCA_021163445.1 Candidatus Tharpella aukensis | reverse complement strand
TAACCAGTATGCAGGTGCCGTTGATTTCCCAGTTCTATTATATGCTGGCGATGTTGCTTTTTTTGGCTTTTGGTGCGCATCGTTTTGTTTTTAAGGCTCTGGCCGAGAGTTTTACTTTGATTCCGCTGGCCGGTTTTACACCGGGAGAGGGTCTGCTTGAGTTGATGCTGCGTTACTCGTCGGCGATTTTTTCAACTGCGATCAAGATTGCCGCGCCCTTGATGGCGGCTTTGTTGCTCAGTGATGTAAGTCTTGGAGTCGTGGCCAGAACCGCACCGCAAATGAATATCTTTATTATCGGAATGCCCTTGAAAATTCTTTTAGGGATGCTCTTGATGGGGTTCTCTTTTCCCTATCTGGCCACTATGCTTGACGGGCTTTTCCGACTTTTATTTAATGATATTATGCTCCTGTTAAGAGCCTCCGGAGGAGGCTGATAATGGCTAAAGATCCAAGTAAAACCGAAAAGGCGACCGGGAAAAAGCTCTCTAAATCCCGGGATGAGGGACAGGTCGCCAAGAGTCAGGATGTTTCATCAGCTTTTATCCTGATTTTCGGCCTTGCATACCTTTTTTTTGCCGGTGACCGTTTTTTTTCCGTACCGGGCAAATTTATGCGCTACATGATGCAAGATGCTAGCCTGTTAGAGGTTAACCCTGAGATAGTTTATAATCTTCTTCTGCTTACTATTAGACAGATGTTTTTTCTTCTCTTCCCCTTTATGTTGTTATTGCTTTTTGTCGGCTTGGCGGCAAATTTGATGCAAGTAGGTTTCAAGATAACCCCGAAAGCGATGAAACCAAAACTTTCCAAGTTTAATCCGATTAGTGGTTTCAAAAGTAAATTTCTTTCGCTCAAGCCGCTGGTTGAACTGGTGAAATCATGCTTGAAAATTGGCTTGCTTGGTTATATTGCCTATAGTGTCTATAGGCAGAATTTTGCCGGTTTTTTCACCCTGACTAATCAGCCTGTGGGCATGATTATGGCCTTTATCGCTCGGGTTGCTTTTCAAATTCTTTGGCGTTGCGGGTTGTTGTTGCTGCTGCTGGCATTTTTTGATTATCTCTATCAGCGTTGGGATTTTATGGAGAATCAGAAAATGAGCAAGCAGGAGGTTAAAGATGAGATGAAGCAGGCCGAAGGTGATCCGCAGGTAAAATCCCGGATTCGCAGTATGCAGATGAGTGCGGCCCGGCAGCGGATGATGCAGGATGTGCCGAGAGCCGATGTCGTGATTACCAATCCGACCCATATTGCCGTGGCCCTGGTGTACGATCAAGAGAGTTCGGAGGCCCCGTTGTTGGTGGCAAAAGGGGCCGGATTGATGGCTGAAAAAATTAAAAAAATTGCCCGTGAGCATGATGTTCCAGTAGTTGAAAATAAGGCTTTGGCCCGTTTACTTTTTAAAACAGTGGAGCTTAACCAGATGATTCCCGAGACTCTCTATCAGGCGGTAGCCGAGGTGCTAGCCTATATCTATCGCCGTGACGGAGCTCAGGCGAGTGCATAATTATAATGGCTGATTCAGTAAATAAAACATCTTTTTTAAGTATGGTTGCGAATAAGGATGCGATCATGGCTTTTGCCGTGATCGGTATCTTGATGATTATGATCGTGCCTTTGCCGACGATCATGCTTGATACCTTGCTGTCGATGAATATTTGCGTTGCCATCATTATTCTCTTGATCTCGCTCTACCTGCTCAAAGTTTTAGAGTTTTCAATTTTCCCGGCTCTGTTATTGGTGGTTACTCTTTTTCGGCTCTCATTGAACGTCGCCTCAACCCGTCTTATTCTGCTTAACGGTGATCAAGGTACCGATGCTGCCGGTCAGGTGATTAAGGCTTTTGGCCAATTTGTTGTTGGTGGCAACTATGTTGTCGGAACCATTATTTTTGCCATCCTGGTAATTATTAATTTTATGGTTATAACCAAGGGTTCCGGGCGGATTGCGGAAGTGACGGCGCGGTTTACGCTGGATGCTATGCCGGGTAAACAGATGGCTATCGATGCCGATCTTAATGCCGGTATGATCAGCGAAGACGAAGCTCGGGCCCGCCGCCTGGAGATTCGCCGGGAAGCTGATTTTTTTGGTGCTATGGATGGTGCGGCCAAATTTGTCAGCGGTGATGCTATAGCTGGTATTATTATTACTTTAATTAATATCGGGGCTGGCTTTGTGATCGGCGTTATGCAGCAGGGGATGACGGCGGCCGAAGCTGCGGCCACCTATACGACGTTGACGGTCGGCGATGGATTGGTCACTCAGATTCCGGCGCTGATTATCTCGACGGCTTCCGGTATTATGGTTTCACGCTCCGCTGCGGAAGGCAGTATGGGGAGTGATCTGGTGCGTCAGATAACCGCCTATCCCAAGGTTTTGAGTCTGGCGGCTGTGGCTCTTTTGCTTTTTGCCATGATTCCTGGTTTGCCAAAACTCTCATTTTTTTCACTGGCGGGGATAGTTGGGTTGATCGCATTTCTGATAAACAAGCAGCAGGTGACCGAGAAAAAATCCCAGGTCGAGATGGTTGAACGAGAGCAGGAACAGGCCGAAACCGCAAGTAAAAGTGAACCGGAAGCGGTAGAGAAATTGTTGGTCATGGACACTCTGGAATTAGAAGTCGGTTATGCCTTGATCGCTCTGGTTGATGAAGCTCAGGGTGGGGATTTATTGGAACGGATCAAGTTGATTCGCCGCCAATTTGCAATTGATCTGGGGATGGTTATGCCCTCCATTCATATTCGGGATAATCTTCAATTAAAGCCCAACAGTTACTCTTTTAAAGTTAAAGGAAATGTTGTGGCCGAGGGTGAGATTCTGGTCGGCTACTGTCTGGCTATGGGCAATGATGGTAACAGTTCGGATATCAAAGGAATAGCGACGACTGAACCGGCTTTTGGCCTGCCCGCCATGTGGATTGAGGAGCGCCAGCGCGAACGCGCCCAGTTGGCCGGTTATACTGTGGTTGATCCCTCGACTGTGGTGGCGACCCATCTGATTGAAAAGATTAAACTTTTTTTGCATGAGTTGCTCAGTCGCCAGGATGTTCAGAAGCTGGTCGAAAATCTGGCCCAACGTTATCCCAAGGTGGTGGATGATATTGTGCCTGCGGTGGTGCCTTGGGGAACCTTGCAGAAAGTTTTACAAAATCTCT
>JAGGWR010000318.1 GCA_021163445.1 Candidatus Tharpella aukensis | reverse complement strand
GAACCGAAATTTTTACCACTGCCGCATTCTCTCCAGCCGCGATTTCACGAACCTTACGCACATATTCGTTATCTTCATGCAGTGTATCGTCATCGACATTGGCAATATACATTACCGGTTTTAAGGTGAGAAAAGAGTATTCACCCAGCATTTCCATCTGCTCTTTAGTAACAAAAGATCTTAAATTGGCGCCGGCCGACGCTTTTGCATAGATCTCATCTAGCACCTTCGCTTTTTTCTTTAAACTCTTATCGCCGCTTTTGGCCGCTTTTTGGGTTCTTTCGAGGGCCCGTTCGAGAACCTCAAGGTCGGAAAGAAGAAGCTCGGTATTAATAACTTCAACATCCCTGGCGGCATCAACAGAGCCGTCGACATGAGTGATCTCTTCACTATCAAAACATCTGACAATATGCGCAATTGCGTCTACCTGACGGATATGGGTGAGAAACTTGTTGCCCAGACCTTCCCCTTTACTGGCGCCTTTTACAAGCCCGGCAATATCGACAAACTCCATTGTCGTATGCACAACACTTTTCGGTTTGACATACTGAGTGATAAAATTTTGCCTCTTATCCGGCACGGCCACCATGCCCACATTCGGGTCTATGGTACAAAAGGGATAGTTAGCGCTTTCCGCACCGGCTTTAGTTAATGCATTAAAAAGAGTGGACTTACCGACGTTCGGCAACCCTACAATTCCACAATTGAATCCCATAATTAAACCCCAAATAAAAAACCCGGCGGAAAGCCGGGTTTTTTGAAAAACTTGTATTTAAATGAATCTTATATTACTTTCCTAAAGCCTCGACTACGGCCTTGCCGATGTCGGCCGGGCTTTTGACGACGTGGATACCGGCTTTGGTCATGGCCGCCATTTTTTCGGCGGCGGAGCCTTTACCGCCCTCGATAATGGCTCCGGCATGACCCATGCGCCGGCCTGGAGGGGCCGATTGTCCGGCGATAAAGCCGATCACCGGTTTAGTCATATGATCACTGACAAACTGAGCCGCTTCCTCTTCGGCACTGCCGCCGATTTCACCGATCATGACCACAGCTTCGGTGTCGGGATCGGCTTCGAAAAGGGCCAGAAGATCGATAAACTTGCTGCCGATGATGGGGTCGCCTCCGATACCGATACAAGTCGACTGGCCGATGCCTCTTTCGGTCAGCTGGAAGACCGCTTCATAGGTCAGCGTACCGCTCCTGGAGATAACTCCAACACTCCCGGCTTTATGAATGAACCCGGGCATGATGCCAATTTTGGCTTCGTCAGGTGTAATTATACCAGGGCAGTTAGGGCCGATCAACCGGGAATTCTTACCTTTCATGAAGGCCTTGACCTTAAGCATATCAAGGATCGGAATACCTTCAGTGATACAAATTATGAGAGCAATACGGGCATCGACCGCCTCCATAATTGCATCGGCGGCAAACGGCGGCGGAACAAAGATCAGAGAGACGTTAACGCCGGTCGCATTAACGGCTTCGTCGACAGTATTGAATACCGGAATCTCATCCATCTTCGTACCGCCCTTACCGGGTGTTACGCCGGCAACGACCTGGGTGCCGTAAGCAACACACTGCTGGGCATGATACATGCCCTGGCTGCCAGTGATCCCCTGAACCACGATTTTACTATCTTTATTAACTAAAATAGACATTATGTCTCCTTTATTTAAATGCGGCAACAACCTTTACTGCAGCATCGGTGAGGCCGCCACGGGCGGTGACGGTCGCATCGATACCCGACTCCTCAAGAATTTTTAAGCCCTCTTTAGCGTTAGCACCTTTGAGACGAACCACCAACGGAACTTTAACATCAACCATTTTGGTCGCTTCGATCAAGCCGTTGACGATCCGATCACAGCGAACGATGCCGCCAAAGATATTGACAAGAACCGCTTTAACATTGGGATCGGAGAAGATGATACGAAAAGCTTGAGCCACAGATTCAGTATTGGCAGAGCCCCCGACGTCAAGAAAATTTGCCGGTTCGACCCCGGACAATTTAATGATGTCCAAGGTGGCCATGGCTAAGCCCGCACCGTTGACCATGCAACCGACATTACCATCAAGTTTGATATAGCTAAGACCATATTTGGAAGCTTCGATCTCCAAAGGTTCTTCTTCTTCCAGGTCTCTAAGTTCGGTCCAAACATTTTTGTGACGATAGAATGCGTTGTCATCAAAATCAACCTTAGCATCAAGAGCGAGTACCCGGCCGTCACCGGTTTCAATCAGAGGGTTTATTTCAACCATCGAACAATCCTGGCCCTCAAAAAACTTATAAAGATTCATGAACATGGCAGTGGCCTGACGCACTGCTTTACCCTCAAAGCCGAGTCCATAAGCGATTTTCATTGCTTGAAAAGGTCGCAAACCAAGAGCCGGATCAATAAATTCCTTGATAATCTTTTCCGGAGTCTCTTCCGCAACCTGCTCGATCTCCATACCCCCTTCGGTACTGGCCATGATCACCGGGCACTCTCTGGCCCGATCAACGACTATGCCGAAGTAGTACTCTTTTTTGATATCCATCCCCTCTTCGATAAGCAAGCGCTTGACTTCCTTGCCTTCGGGGCCGGTCTGATGGGTAATCAGCTGCATACCTAAAATTTCACCAGCAATTTTTTTGGCTTCATCAAGACCATTAACCACCTTGACGCCGCCGCCTTTTCCGCGTCCGCCGGCATGAATCTGAGCTTTAACCACAACCGTGCCCGCGCCCAACTCACTTACTGCCCCTTCAACCTGATCAAGGTCAAAGATCGGAACTCCGCGAGGCACCTGGACACCGGCTTCTTTAAGCAGTGCTTTAGCCTGATATTCATGAATTTTCATATCTACTCCTGATTGTTTTAAGCTCTAAGCCCTTCTATCTCAATACGGGGACAGACCTCCAGGCAGGGCTTTAGCCCGAGCCGGGCTGAGCTCTGTCCCCCTCGAAGTGGGGCGAAGCCAAACTTCACTCTAACTTCAGTTTATTAATTGGATCGCAGGATGTGTCCGCTCTAAGCTCTTAATCCGCCTTGATAATTAGTTGTCAACTGTTTTTCCATAATCTCTTCACGGGTATAATTGGGCAGTACCAATGGCGCGACTCGGTCGGTATCAACTCCAGCCTCAGCCATCTCTTTATGGTAAGCATCGACATGATCCATATTGACGTTGCCAACTTCACCGTCAAAGTTTTTGACGTAGGCGGCTGCATTGGTTCCGGCACGGCGTCCGAATACTGTAATATCGAGCAGAGAGTTACCCATTAAACGGTTCTCACCGTGGACTCCGCCAGTGGTTTCACCGGCGGCAAAGAGACCGGGCACGTTAGTGGCGCTGTCATCAGTAATCGTCAGGCCGCCATTTTGATAATGCAAGGTCGGATAGACCAGCATCGGCACTTTGCTGATATCGATTCCATAACGCATAAACTGAATATGTTTGGCCGGAAGTTCACGTTTGACGGCACCGGGGCCTTCCAAAACCTCAATCATCGGCGAATCAAGCCAGACGCCAACGCGGCCGGTAGCCGTAATAATCCCATTGCCCCGCTCCATACATTCGCGAACAATACAGGCCGATTCAACATCACGAGGTTCACGTTCAAAAACAAACTGTTCAGCATTGATATTGATCAAATTAGCGCCTAAACCCCGCACTTTTTCAGTAATCAACAAACCAATATTCTGTTCAGGAAATGCGACACCGGTTGGATGATACTGAGTTGAGTGCATGAAAGCCAAGGGCACCCCAGCCCGATAGCCCATTACCAGGCCATCAGCTGTCGCACCATAATGATTAGTTGTGGCAAAACCCTGAATATGGAGGCGACCATAACCACCGGTTGCAATTACCGTAGCTTTAGCCTTGACGACAAAATATTCTTCAGTCTCCATATTATAAAAGAGAGCACCAGCAGCCCGGCCCTGACTATCTTTAAGGATCTCGACAGCCGAAGAGAACTCTAAAACGTTAATATCAGCAGAACGGTTACGCGATTCATCACGCAAAACCCGCATAATCGCCGAACCGGTCATATCGCCGGAGGAGTGCATCCGTTTCCGGCAGGTACCACCGCCATGCCGCACGCGCAGGCGACCATCAGGTTCTTTATCAAACATTAAACCCAAACGTTCAAGCCATTCGATAACCAGAGGTGCATCATTAGTCAGTGCTGCAACCAACTCCGGGGTATTGGTAAAGTGACCGCCACCTATAACATCAAGATAGTGATAATAAGGTGAATCAACCTCCTGACTCGCTCCCTGGATGCCACCTTCCGCCATTACCGTATTGGCATCACCATGCCGCAACTTGGTTGCCAGAATAACTTTACAACCATTCTCCTGCGCCATCAACGCCGCCGCAGTACCAGCGCCGCCGCCGCCGACAACCAAGACGTCAGTTTCATATTCTGTCAATTTATCAAGTTCGGCTCCTGAGACCAGAAGACGAGCTTTTGATTCCAGTACATCAACAAATTCATCAGGATAGTTTTCGCCTTTACTCGGCCCGACCTTGACATCACGCCGACCATCAGCGTTGTAATCGGGATGAAATTTACTAAGCACCTCTTCACGACCGGCCAAGGTCAAAGGTTCAAAATCGAGCCCTTTTTTGCTCCGTTCGAGTCGCTCCGGACGGCTGGCTTCGACCTTTTTGATCAAATCGAGCATTTCAGGTGTATAACCCATGACTAAACCTCTATATTTAAAACTATCTATTTAATGGTTTACAAACTCGTAAAAAGTCACGTAATGGCTAAGTAAAAATTTCGATAGACAAGATGTTATGGTTCTCCAGACGCGAGACCATACATGAAGTATGTCGAGTGTCTGGAGAACCGCAACAACGCAGGGTATCGGAACTTTTTACGACGCCATTTAGAGAAACTGCTTATCTTCCGGCTGCCAGCCTTTACTGTCTTGAGGCTCCATTTCGCGGGCAACATAGAGTTCGCGTAAAGTATCCTCGCTATCACCCACCAGATCCTTCAAAACCTCGACAAATTTACCATCATTGATAGCGGCAACCCGCGGTTTAAGATGTTCAGCTTGGGGAACTTGATATTTAGCATGCAAACGACGACACAACTGAGCCAGATGGAAATGTTGAATTTGGGCCGGACAACGTGAAGAACAGAGACCACACTGAATACAATCAAACGAAAGGCGGGCGGCCTTGGCAATATCACCGCGCATCGCCGCATTAACATACTCCATAACCTCAATGTCCATCGGACAAGATTTGGTGCAGGTATTACAGGCCACACATTTCATGACTTCAGGGTAGAGTTTCATAATGGTTTCAGCTGAGGCATCGACCTCTTCAATCTCATACGCCGCCCGGTTAGCCGGGAAAAACGGCATCTGAGTCAGGTACATATCCTCTTGCACAACAGTCTGGCAGGCAAGACAGAAATGCAGGTGATAATCTCCGGCAACTCGATAAATCGTCGGGCAGGCTCCGCAGATACCACCGCGACAGCCACATGCTCTAATAAACTGGTAGCCAGCATATTCAATCGCCTTCTGAATGGTCATGGTTTCCGGTACCTGGTACTGTTTTCCCATGATATAGATCGGCACCAGCCTTGTGCCTTCAGGCAGAATAGCCCGGTCGCCGGTTGCTACTCTGATCTCT
>JAGGWR010000087.1 GCA_021163445.1 Candidatus Tharpella aukensis | reverse complement strand
TTAGGTGCCCTCTCCCTGCCCCGTGACGCCGGCGAAAGCCTGCGCAACACTAAACGCCACCCGACCATCGAAGATGAGGTTATCATCTACGCCGGAGCCACCATCTTAGGCGGCGACACCATCATCGGGGCGCGCTCGATAATTGGCGGCAACGTCTGGCTCACCGCCTCAGTTCCAGCCGACACCAAAGTCCTGCAAAACCCCCAGCAACCGGTATACAGCGGTGAGTCAACCTGAAAAAATGAGATTACATGATAAAAAAAAACGAGTTACATCTGCTCACATCACGTTGGAAACTGATCATTCTTATCGGCACAATCTTGATCACCGGCTTTATCTCCATCAACCTCGCCAACTACTTTGTCTCCAGTAACGCGATTCGCTCGGCCCTGATTAAGAATGAACTGCCACTAACCAGCAACAATATCTATTCAGAGATTCAAGCCAGCCTGCTGCGCCCTATATACATATCATCAATGATGGCAAATGACACTTTCCTCAAAGACTGGGTAGATGAAGGTGAAAAGGATCTTAACAAAATCAGCAAGTACCTGGCGGAGATTCAAAACAAGTATGCAGTCGCCTCAACTTTTCTGGTTTCGGCAAGAACCAACCGCTATTATCACTCCGACGGAGTTCTGAAAACAGTCTCAAAAAAGGTGCCAAAAGACAGTTGGTTCTTCACTATGGAATCCCACGTTGGGAATTACAGGGTTGAGGTAGACAACAATGAGGCCAACCGCAATCACCTGACGATCTTTATCAACCACAAACTTTATGACTACAACGGCAATTATACTGGAGTCGCCGGCCTGGGATTGGATGTGGTAAGTGTAGCGACGATGATTGATCGTTACAAAGATAGTTATCAACGCAATGTCTATTTCATTGACCGTAACGGGGAGATCAAAAGCCACCCGGAAAAATCGCTGATTGACAAGGTAAATATCCAGAAAATGCCGGGTATTGAGGCTGTCGCAAAAGAGATTCTAAACGGAAAAACCGGTTTCCTGACGTATGAAAATGAGCTGGGAACTATTTTACTTTCATACCGCTACATTCCCGAGCTAAATTGGTTCCTGCTGGTAGAACAGACTGAAAACAAGGCGCTCAGACCGATTCGCCAAGCCCTCTGCTCTAACCTGCTTATCAGTGCCGGAATAACGTTACTGGTATTACTCATCAGCAGCTTCACCATCCACCGTTTCCAGCTTCAACTTGAAGCAATGGCCAAATCCGACAAATTAACCGGCTTAGTCAACCGCCAGTATTTTGATGTGCTTTTCGCACATGCTCTGGATAACATCGGCCGCCATACTACCGGCCTCTCACTGGCACTGTTTGATCTGGACAATTTCAAAAAAATCAATGACAGCCGGGGACATCTGGCCGGAGATCGAATATTGCGATCCATAGCCTTGTTGGCCAAAGAACATATCCGGAAAAGTGATATTATCGCCCGCTGGGGCGGTGATGAGTTTGTGATCCTGTTTCAGAAATGCGATGCTGAAACAGCGCATCGCTTAATGGATAAGATTAGCGAACGGATCACTTGCTCTTTTGACGAAAGCGAAACCGCTATTCCCGTATCTATCAGTGTCGGGATAGCGGAGTACGAATCCGGTGATACCTGCGAAACGCTGCTGGCCCGCGCCGACAAACTTATGTATGAAGTGAAACGCACTCGTAAGCAAAAAAATTAATTGTTTCCTTGACTCTTACGAAAAATTATAGCAAAATATTAGGTAGTGCCTGAATAGTTAACATCAATTTTAATCAGGTTCCATTTATTATGCTCTCGTTCCGTCAATATAGAGTCATCGCATTTGGTCTTGTAACAGCGTTTCTCTTGACCATCTCCAGTATTGCTGAGATCACGGTCTCAGCCTCAGCCCAAGAGACCTATTCACTCAAAGAGTGCCTGGCTCTCGCCCATCAACGTAACCCCATAATTCAGATTCAGCATTTTCAAACGGTGCAGGCCGAAGAGTTAAGTAAAGCCGCAAAAACTGAATTTCTCCCCAAAATTGAAGCTGGTTACTCCTTTATGCATCGGGATAAAATCAACTCCTACGATATTGAAGATTTAAGTTTTCCTGCCAACACCCACGACCTCTACAATCTTGACATCACTATAACCCAACCCCTCTTTACCGGTTTCAGTATTATTGAAAACTATCGTCTGGCCCAACTCGGCATCAAACAAGCCCTGGCCGAAGAGGAGCTCGCCCACATCGAAATCACTTACGAAACCGAGGCCGCCTACTTCAATTATCTCAAACAGTTGAAATTTGCCGAAACTGCGGCCCGCATGATCGCCCGCCTTGAAGCCCAGGCTCATGATTCTCAGCTCTTTTTCGACAATGAACTGATCCCCTTAAATGATCTCCTCTACTCCAAAGTCAAGCTGAGCCAGGCTCGGCAACAACAGCGCCGGGTCAAAACCGGCGTCCGGTTAGCCCAGGCCCAACTCGCGACCATTATCCAGATTGACCGGGACAGCCTTTTTGCGGTAGCCGATAAACCGACGCAAAAAACCATGGATTTTTCGCTCACCAAAGCAACTTCCGTGGCCCTGTCGAAAAGGCCGGAACTTAGCCTCGCCAACTACGCCATCGAATCCGCCGGCCACTATGTAAAACTGGCGCAAAGTGAATACTATCCAAATCTCTCTCTGCAGGCCGTCCATACCCGCATGGGTGACAAATTTACGGTCGACGGTGACGGAATCACCTCAACCCCCTACAACACGTTTATCTCAATTGGTGCCACCTGGAAACTCTGGGAATGGGGACGACGGAGCCATCAGGTAAAAAGCGCCCGAGCCGGAGTTGAACAAGCCCGCCACACGTTAAAACAGGTTGCCGATGAAATCGCCCTGGAGATCAAAAATAATTTTGAGAACGCCGCCACCTCTTTTCTCAACATCGCCACCGCCGCCGAAGAGGTTGAACTCGGCCAGGAAAATTTCCGGGTCACCAAGTTGAGATACAATAATCAGCTCAGCACCGCCACTGAGGTGCTGGACTCGCAAGCCGCCCTGACTGAGGCTGAAGCCAGCTACTACAACTCCCTCTACGAATACAACATTCAATTGGCCGCCCTGGCCCGCTCCGCCGGGGTTGAAAACTGGCAGGTCATAAATTCCTCGGCCAATCAATCGCCGAAACCATAAAAAAAAAGGGTAGACCATGAAAAAATCAAAGCACATACTCTACAAACGTGAGTGGTGGGTGATCTTTTTTATCCTCGGTTTCTTCTTTATCAACTACCCGATCATCCATATTTTCAATAAAGATTTTATGGTCTTCGGCTACCCCGTTTTCTACCTCTACCTGATCTTAGGCTGGTTCGCTTCAATCACCGTAATTTTCATCTTCACCTGGCTCGCTGGCCATAGGGAGTGATAGAAGGATGAAAAAATCATTCTTGATGAACTCGTGATGGCGTCGTAAAAAAGGAGAAAAAAGTAATCGACTACAACCCCAGATATTTGCTGATAGCCGGGATTTCAGTCAGCTATCTGCTCTTTCTTTTTGGCATTGCTTATTATGCCGACAGGCGTAAACTAAAGGGCAAAAGCATTGTTGCCAACCCTTATGTTTATGCTCTGACCCTGGCGGTCTACTGTTCATCCTGGACTTTTTACGGCAGTGTCGGCGAACTCACCAATACCGGATTTAAATTTATCACAATCTATATCGGCCCGACCCTGACGGCCTTTGCCTGGGGTTTTATCCTGCGCAAGATGATCCGCATTACAAAAGAGAACAACATCACCTCAATTGCCGATTTCCTCAGTGCACGCTACGGAAAATGTGCATATCTCGGGGCTCAGGTAACCACTTTTGCCATTATCGGCATCATGCCCTATATCGCCCTCCAACTCAAATCGATCTCCACCACCTTTGAACTCCTCGTCCACCCCGAATTAAGGCCTGGGCTCCAGACCCTTGCGAGCAACACCATCGCCAGCTATCCACATCCCTTCTACCTCGAAACCGCCTTCTATATTTCACTGGTACTGGCTCTCTTTGGCGCCCTCTTCGGCGCCCGACACCTTGATGCAGCCGAAAAACATGAAGGCATGGTCGCCGCCGTAGCCCTCGAATCGGTAGTCAAACTCATCGCCTTTTTCTGCGTCGGCATCTTTGTTACCTATGGCATCTTCGACGGTTTCAAGGATATCCTGACCCAGATTGCCAACCACGACCTCTACAAAGAACTCCTTTTAATCAACACCTCATCGGCCAACAGCTACCAAGCCTGGTTTACGATGATCATTCTCTCAATGGCGGCAATCATGTTTCTGCCGCGACAGTTTCATGTAGCCGTAATTGAAAACCACAGTGAAAAACATATCAAAAAAGCGATGTATCTTTTCCCGCTCTATCTTTTTTTGATCAACCTCTTCGTCATTCCGATCGCCTTTGGCGGCCTCCTGGAAATCGGCGGCCCTGCAGCAAGTGCCGACACCTACGTCCTGACCCTGCCGCTGCTGCACGCACAACAACCTCTGTCGGTCTTAGCTTTCATCGGCGGCCTCTCAGCGGCAACCAGCATGGTCGTCGTCTCTTCGGTCACTTTAAGCACGATGCTGCTCAACCACCTGGTCATGCCGCTGCTGCTCGTCTTAAAAATCAAGGCCGATCTCTCTTTCTGGCTGATCCACATAAAACGTCTGGGAATTCTCCTGATTATCCTGCTCGGCTATCTCTTTTTCCGCATCATCGGCGACTCCTACATGCTCGTCAATATGGGGCTCATCTCCTTTTCCGCAGCAATCCAGATGGCCCCGTCCTTAATCGGCGGCCTCTACTGGAAAAAGGGCACTCGCCATGGGGCAATGGTGGGCCTCTCCTTAGGCTTTATGTTCTGGTTTTACACCCTTATGATCCCCTCTTTTATCTACTCCGGCTGGCTCCCGGATTCATTTTTGATAGATGGGCCCTTAGGTATCTGGTGGCTTAACCCGATTGAACTTTTTGGCCTCACCAGCTTCGACTTCTACTCCCACTCTCTTTTCTGGTCACTGGGCAGTAATACCATTGCCTTTCTGGCAATTTCGCTAATTGATACCCAGGATGAGGTCTGCATCCGCCAAGCCGAAAAATTCGTCGATGTCTTCAAACCAACTATCGACCGTTTTATACACGAAAAACGCTACGCCAACTTCCCGGCCTTGTCGGCACTTGAAAAAATGATGGCTCGGTTTATCGGCAAAAAAAGGGCCCACCAGGTACTGATTGATTTTTTTGAGACCAAAAATTTCGCCGGCAAACTATCCCAGATGAACGATCAGAAGCGCATGCAGCTAGCGGCCGAAGTCGAAAAAAGTATTGCCGGTTCAGTCGGTTCCTCTGCCGCCCGGGTCATCTGTGACACCTACATGAAAGCCTTAGGTTCCGAGATGGAAAATGTCTTTGATATCTTCGGCAAGATCTCGCTCTCACTTGAAGCCAGCCAGGAGGAGTTAGAGCAACGCATCAAAGAGTTGTCAGTGCTCTACGAAGCGAGTCGCATGGTCGCCTCTTCACTCAATCCAAAACAGGTCATGAGTGATCTCCTTGACCTGTTAGTCGACAAATTCAATGTCGACAACTGCTCGGTTCGCCTGCTTGAACGCGATGGTCTGTTACGAATCAAAGCACAACGGGGCTTAAGACCGGAATTTGTTAAAACCGCCGATCGCGAACCCAATTTGGAGTGCTATTCCGGCGAATGTTTTCTCACCGGCAAAGTGATCCACGTTCCCGACACCAACAAGATCAATAAACCGATCTCCACCAACCTGATAACCGGCCAGGGCATCAAATCCTTCGTCCAGGCCCCGATCTTTTCGGAACATGAGATTATCGGGGTTTTGAGTGCTTCATCGATGAAAGAGACAGGCTATTTTTCCGATAAGTTTATCGATCTCTTTAAGACCTTGGCCCAACAACTCGGAGTGGCAATCGGAACCGCAAAACTCTACGACCAACTCGCCGTTTTCAATAAAGAACTTGAGGTAAAGGTTGCCAAAAGAACTGTCCAACTTGAACGAAAATCGATCGAACTGGGCCAGGCCAACACCGAGTTAAAAGAGCTCGACCGTCTGAAATCGGAATTTCTGGCCAATATGTCACATGAGCTGCGCACCCCGATGAATTCAATTATCGGCTACACCCAGCTCCTTATTGATGGGATTGATGGAACCATTAATAAAGACCAGAAAGAGAGCCTGGAAACCGTCGAGCGTAATGCCACCCACCTGCTCACCCTGATCAATGACATCCTTGACCTCTCAAAAATAGAAGCTGGCAAGATGTTGCTCACTTTAAGCCCAATCTCGCTGGATAGTGTTATAGATGAAACCCTGACCACGCTGTACCCGTTACTTGAAAATAAAAATTTACATTTTTCCCTGGAAAAGGGAAAAGATTTACCCAAAGTCATCGGCAATGCCGAAAAACTACGCCAAATTCTTATCAATCTGCTCAATAACGCCATAAAATTTACCGCCCCTCAGGGCCGTATCACTTTAAAAGCGGAACTTTTAGTTGAGAAACCGCCGGCCGGTCTTGATCCGCAAAAACGCTATCTCCAGATTTCCATTGAGGATAGCGGCATTGGGATCAAACCGGAAGATCTGGAACGCCTCTTTGGCGAATTCATCCAACTTGATGCTTCCGCCAGCCGTAAATACGGCGGCACCGGTCTCGGCTTGAGTATCACCAAACGTTTGATTGAGATGCATCATGGCATTATTCAGGTAAGCAGCCGCTATGGCGAAGGATCGATCTTCACTTTTTTCATTCCGGTAGAAGAGTAGCACAAAGAAAGGAGTTTGAACAGAATGGTTGAAAAAACAAAACCGGTCATTTTGGTGGTTGAAGATAATGACGACAATCGCCAGCTCGTAATCAAAGTTCTCGGTCGCCGGGGCTATGATGTAGTCGGTGTCGTTGATGGCAATGAGGCACTCGAACAGCTTAACTCTATCAATCCCGACCTTATCTTGATGGATATCAACCTGCCCGGCATAGATGGCTACGAGGTCACCCGGCGGATTCGCCTGCAAGACAAATTTGCAGCCCTGCCGATCGTCGCCCTGACCGCCCACGCCATGGTCGGTGATGAGGAAAAAAGTCTACATGCAGGCTGTGATGCCTATATCAGCAAACCGATTAATATCCGAACCTTTCCCGAAACCATCGCTGCTATTCTCAAGGAACATCAACCATGACTAAAACGACTGAAACAATTCTGATTGTTGATGATAATATCGACAACGTCACCCTGCTCGACAAGGTCTTAAATAAATCCGGCTACCGGACACTCATCGGTTATAACGGTGAAGAGGCCGTCAAGCTCGCCCGCCAGGAGAACCCGGATCTGATCCTGCTCGATATTATGATGCCGATAATGGATGGTTTTACAGCTTGTGAAATTATCAAACAGGATGAATCATGCAAACATATTCCAATTTTCATGCTGACCGCCAAACAGGAGGTTGACGACAAAGTCAAGGGTTTGGAGCTCGGCGCCGATGACTATATAACCAAACCATTTCACCTGCAAGAGCTTCTGGCCCGCATCAAATCCAGACTAAAGCTAACCCGGGAACACCGCCGGACTGTCTCCCTTGAACGAAGCAAAGCCTTGAACAATATGGTTGAAGGAGTTGAACATGAGATTCGTAACCCGGTCGTCTCAATCGGCGGTTTTGCCCGCCGAATTTTGGATGAGCTCCCCGAAGATGACCGCAAAAAAAAATATGCCGAAATAATTCTCAAAGAGACCGAAAGACTCGAACGTATGGTGAAAGAGAGCGTTACCCTGCAAAGTATCTCCCAAGGGGACAAAGAAAAACTCGACATTCACACTCTAATTGATGAAGCTCTCAGCCAAACCGCAGACCTCAAAAAACAGCACCAGGTCGAAATTGAACTTAGTTACGACTTAACCCTGCCACTGCTCCCTTTCAACCATGACAACTTGCTTATTGCCCTCATCCAGCTTATCAGTAATGGCCTGGAAGCGATCGACAACAGCGGAAAACTGACGATTTGTACATCTTTCAGCACCCCTGCGAACAATCTATCCGACCTGAAAATTGAGATAACTGATAACGGACGCGGCATCAAAGACGAGGATCTAAAACGTATCTTTGATCCTTTTTTTACGAGCAAAATGTCGGGAGCCGGCATGGGCTTGCCTTTAACTCGAAAAATCATCGGTTACCACCACGGCACAATTTCCATAAAGAGCCAACCCGGCCAAGGTACCCAGGTAACCGTCACGTTGCCGCTTGAAGAACAAATAAGGTAAATATCCAGCGCTTCCGTATTTACGCTGAATAGTTACCTCCCCTATTTTTAATGACAGATTTCACTCTTCACCATAAGAGAGTTATAGAGATTTATAATGACAAAAGAAAAGATCAGAGTGCAAGACGAAAATATTTTTAAAATCACTATCTGGCTGGTTTTCCTAATCCTGATGGTTATCATTCTAAAAAATTTAGCCTTCTTGTTTATCCCTTTCAGTATCTCTCTACTCCTCTGCTATGCCCTGGGAATTCCCATTGACAAGCTGCGACGTTTAGGGGTTCCCAACTCTTTGCGCATAATTATAGTAGCCCTTTCGGTGATAACGTTTGTCTATCTTATTGGCCGGCTTTTAAGCAGCAATATCTTAGAATTTAATGCCCAACTCCCGGTTTTAGAAGAAAAATTCTGGGGGTATGTCAAACTCCTGCTATCCCGCTTTGAAATCACCCCGGATCAAGTGCGAGAAAGTTATACCGGTTTTATTTCCAGCCTTGAGGGCACAGATTTTAAGTCAGCAGGCTCCTTTGTTAAGCGTTTAGGCGGCTCTTTTTTTTCTTTTCTCGGCGACACGATATGGGTTATTCTATTCATGATTTTCATGCTCGCCGAACAGGACGAATTCCCCAAACGGATTGTCCGGGCTTTTGGTGAAAACTCTTCAGCATCAATCATTAAAACTTTAAACCGCATAAACAGGGCGGTTCAAGATTATTTGGGCCTTAAAACAATGATCAGTTTCGGCACCGGCGTTCTCGTTACTCTGACCCTTTCCCTGTTTAGCGTTCCCTTTGCCATTCTCTGGGGAGTATTGGCCTTTCTCTTAAATTTTATTCCCAATATCGGCTCCATGATTTCAATCATCCCACCGGTACTCATAACTCTGTTTCAATTCGGTTCTATCTCAAAAACCTTAGGCGTCTTCGCCGTATTGATCGCCCTGCAAACCGTAGTCGGAAATTTTGTTGAGCCAAAAATGATGGGTAAAGGGCTCAACTTAAGCCCCTTGACAGTACTCTTATCTCTGCTTTTCTGGGGCTGGATGTGGGGCATCCCCGGCATGCTGCTTTCGGTGCCCATAACCGCAGCCATCAAAATTGCCTTCGAACAGATAGAAGCAACCCGGCCTTTCGCTATGATGATGGCCGGCAAGTAGGATTTAAAAAGATCTGTTTAATCGAAAAATTTGTGACTATTCAGCGCAAGTAGAAAAACACCATATATTGATGCATTTCAGCGAATTCTGGGGACATAACCAGATTCTCCGAAGGAAATCGGGATTGTGTACCCTGAATTTGCGGGTTAGCTGAATAGTTACAAAAATTTTATAATAGTATTTGACAACCCCCCGCAAATCACGCTATAAATGAATACCAATACAATCTTGATAAGCTTAAATTTGGAGGTGAATATGAACTTTCAGAAAAGTCTCATATTTTTAACCACTCTCTGCACTCTTTTTATCTTTACTGGTTGCGGCACAAGTCAGTCAGGCCGGGTCTACAGTCAGGGCCAGGCCCAAAGATCCTTAAGCGTCTATTACGGCACCATAATTGAGCTTCGAGAGGTAACTATTGAAGGTTCTAATTCCGGTGCCGGAGCAGTTCTCGGCGGGATTGCCGGTGGGGTTCTTGGCAGTACTATCGGCTCCGGCCGCGGCCGGACTCTGGCAACCGTTGGCGGAGCCTTGGCCGGATTGGCCGCAGGTTCAGCCATAGAAAAGGGGGCAAGCACCAAACCGGCCACGGAATTTACGATCGAACTTGATAATGGCCGGATGATGGCCGTAGTTCAGGAATCGGATGGCTACTATCGTGTCGGCGACCGGGTTCGCCTTTTACAAGCCGGCGACGGAACCTGGCGGGTTCGACAATAGGAGAAAAGAACTATGAAACTTTTACGCATTGTTGTACTTTTATGTATCTTTCTACTGTTTGCGACGCTCGCCTCTGCTGCAAAACCGGACAGCTATACCACCGCGACCAAGCGCTTTCAAGAATCGACTGAAGCACAAAACTATTTTAATCATGCTTACGGATACGCCCTTTTTCCAACCATCGGCAAAGGCGGCATCGCCATCGGTGGAGCTTATGGTCAGGGACGCGTCTACCAAAACGGTAAACTTACCGGAACCGCCACTCTCACCCAGCTCACCATCGGCTTTCAGCTCGGCGGTCAGGCCTACAGTGAGATCATTTTTTTCGAAGATGAACGAGCTTACAAAGAGTTCACCAGCGGTGCCTTCTCCCTCAACGCTAAAGCTTCGGCCGTTGCAATTACTGCTGGAGTCCAGGCCCAGACCGGAACCCGCGGCCAGACCGCAGGTGTCAGTTCCGGGCCCGCCAGTGGCAAACAGTTTGGTTCTGATTACGTTAGCGGCATGGCGATTTTTGTCCATGCCCGAGGCGGCCTGATGTATGAAGCTTCGGTCGGAGGCCAGAAATTTACTTTCGAGGGATTATAAACCCAAACTTTTTGCGACCATGACAAAATGGCAGACAAAATTTATCCTGCAACTCTTTTCTCTGCTGGTTCCGCTGATTTTTTCCTTTGCGGTCGAAGCCGGAGTTTTCACTCTGCAAAACGGTGATCAGCTCTCCGGCGAGGTTGTCAATGAAAGTGAAAAAGAGATAACCCTGCAGCATGCGGTTCTCGGGATCTTAACCATCCCCAAAAACCAGCTCCAAAGCAAACTGCC
>JAGGWR010000273.1 GCA_021163445.1 Candidatus Tharpella aukensis | reverse complement strand
TTCAAAGAGATATTATCAAGAAAATACGCTCACGTATTATACCTGATTGATTTTACGTCTACGAAAAAATCACCTAACCGTGTAAATGCAACGGTTTAGCCTGTTTCGTGGTAAACTTGGGTTTAATGAAAAACAGTGAGCATCTTGAGAAAAGCAACCGAGAAATTGAAAAGAAAAATATTGCCCTGAAAGTTTTGCTCGATCAAAAATTTTAATTGGGGTCAGGGTAAAATTAAATATTGCATTGAATGTAGGAATAAGCTAAGGGTATCCGCACAACAATAATTTCATTCCCGATTCCAAAGGCGGTATAAAATGCCCCGACTCCCAAGAATCTCACCGGTAGATGTAGCTGTTCACATTATTCAGCGCGGCAACAATCGTCAGGTATGCTTTGTTTCCTATGAAGATCACGAAGCTTATGCAGAGTGGTTGAAAGAGTACAGCCAAAAGTATAAGGTTGATATCCACGCCTGGGTGATGATGAGCAACCATGTTCACCTGTTGTGTACTCCCCGACAACCCGGAGCTATAAGCCTTATGATGCAATCTTTGGGACGTCGTTATGTACGATATTTTAATCATGAACACCAGCGCAGCGGAACGTTGTGGGAAGGTCGTTACAAATCTTGTCTGGTTCAGAATGAACGTTATTTGTTGGAAGTTTACCGGTATATTGAGTTTAATCCGGTTAGAGCGGGAATGGTGACGGAACCTGGTAAATATCTTTGGTCAAGTTATATGGTTAATTCAGGGAAGACATCATCCAGTCTGTGTACACCACATCCAGAATATCTTGCACTTGGTAAAACAGATTTAGAGAGACATGTAAGCTATCGCGATTTATTTGCCCATCATATTGAACATCCTGAATTTTTAAAAGAGATAAGAGATAATACTAACAAAGGATTAGCGATTGGTTTTGATCGATTTAAAGATGAAATCGAAATACAGACCGGTAGGCGGGTAATAGCTAATAAGCGTGGACGACCGGTAGGTTGGAGAAAAGTGAAAATTTAATTTTACTCTGACCCCATTTAAAAACCATTTAAAAAAAATATGAAAAATGAAACTTTGAAAGAACGTCGGCGGCGGGTGAATGATGTGATCTTGCATTTGTCGCGTCTCTATTCTTTGGCTACGTGTGGTCTTATCTATCGTAACCCTCTGGAACTTTTGGTGGCGGTTATTTTGTCGGCTCAGTGTACCGATGTTCGGGTTAATCAAGTTACACCGGCCCTTTTTGCCCTCTATCCCGATACGCGGGCTTTTGCTCAGGCGCCACGGTCTGAGCTTGAAGAAGCTGTTAGGAGTACTGGTTTTTTTCGTCATAAGGCGAAAAATATTCAGCTCTGTTGTCAGTTGTTGTTAAGTCAACATGATGGTCGTATCCCTACCTCTTTGTCTGAGTTGGTCAAACTCCCCGGTGTTGGACGAAAGACTGCCAATGTTGTTTTAGGAGAGATTTATGGTTTGCAGGGGGTTGTGGTTGATACTCATGTTAAGCGTTTAAGCCGCTTGTTGGGTTTGACTAAAAGTGAAGATCCTGTCAAAATTGAGCAACAGTTGATGAAGGTAGTGCCGGAGAATGCCTGGAATCTTTTTTCACTTCTGTTGATCTACCATGGGCGCAATCTTTGTCCGGCCCGGCGTCCGGGCTGTGAGATCTGTCCGCTGGTTAATCTCTGTCCGGCGGGAGCTGAAAACTGGTAAGAGCCTGATGTCGAATTTTACTATTATTGACATTCCGAGTTCCAATTATGACAGTCGTCCTCCCGATACGTTGATTGATCTGGTGGTTATCCATGCGATCAGTCTGCCGCCGGGCAAATTCGGTACGGGGCGGGTGATCGATTTTTTTACCAACTCTCTTGATCCGGCCGCTGATCCATATTTCACCGTAATTGCTGGGGTTAAGGTTTCGTCTCATTACTATATCGAACGTCAGGGACGGGTTATTCGTTTTGTCGCCGATGAAAAAAGAGCTTGGCATGCTGGAGTCAGCCATTTTCGGGGGCGTGATAATTGTAATGATTTTTCTCTCGGTATAGAACTTGAAGGTGATGATTTCAATCATTTCAGCGAAATTCAGTATCAACAGTTGAATGGACTTTTAAAACTAATAAAAATTAACCATCCAGCTGTGATGTGTGACCGTATTGTCGGTCATAGCCATATTGCACCGCAACGAAAGAGTGATCCCGGGCCGATGTTTGACTGGAGTAGAATAGGAGTGGAGTTTGTCTGAGAGGGAAATCAGCCAGTTGCTCATGTTAGGAGTTGTCGGGGAAGAACTGACTGAATTTGAACGCTCGGCCTGGCAGCGCTATCCGCCGGGCGGGGTTATTCTCTTTTCTCGTAACTGCATTGATCCTCATAAAACCAGGGCTCTGGTCGACGAACTCCAGGAAATTTCAATTAAAAGCAGCGGTTTGCCGTTGATCGTGGCGGTTGATCAGGAGGGCGGTCCGGTAGTTCGTCTTAAAGCGGGCTTTCCAGATTTTCCGGGGGCCAAAATTTTGGGCGCGGACGCTGATCTGGAGAAGACCCGCACTACGGCTCAGGCTCTGGCTAAAGCGTTGCTGGAAATTGGTATAAATTGTAATCTGGCTCCGGTTGCCGACCTTTTTCAACCCGCAAGCCGGGTCTTGCGTGACCGCTGTTTTGGTGAGAACCCTGAACTGGTTGCCGGTCAGGTTAAAGCATATATCAAAGGTCTCCAGAGTTGTGGTATGGCGGCTTGCGTTAAACATTTTCCGGGACATGGTACGGTGGTTGAGGACAGCCATAAAATGCTGCCGGTTTCCCATCTTGGAAGATCTGAACTAGCTCCCCATCTTATTCCTTTTGCGGCTGCCATTGCCGCCGATGTCAAGATCATGATGGCGGCTCACCTTAAATTCCCGGCAATTGATTCACGATCAGTGCCTTTTTCACCACTTTTTTTAAATGAAATTGCTCGTCTTGAATTGGGATTTTCCGGCCTCATTATTTCGGATGATCTTGATATGGCGGCGGTTGCAGACCTGCCTCTGGTTCAAGTCATGGTTGAGGGAGTTAAAGCTGGTCTCGATATGGCGTTGTGGGGTCGTAATCTCAAACCGGTTGCCGACCCCGAACCGGTGCTCGACGGTTTTTGTCAAAATATGCAAAATTGTGGCCTGAGTAAAGAGTTGTTGCAAGTTAAAATGGCGCGGGTTAAGTGTTTGCGGAAGGATATCATGTCGGAGTTGAAAATATATGGTTAAACTTGGCCTGGAAAATTTTATTGGTTTGGCAAAATCTCTTCCTCCGGGTTGTCGGGCCGCTTTTTTAACTCATCAGGCTGCAGTTGATAATCGCGGAATAACTTCTTTAGAACGTATTCGCCGGGCTTTTCCCGGATTGGTGCAAGCGGTCTGGAGTCCTCAGCACGGTTTTTATGGTGATCGCCAGGCCAATATGATCGCTTCCGAGGATTTTTCCGATCCGCTTTCCGGTTTGCCGGTCTATAGTCTCTATGGAGAACAGCGGCAGCCAACCCTTGAGATGTTTGCCGATATCGATCTGGTTTTGGTCGATCTGGTTGATGTCGGATGTCGCGTTTATACCTATATCTGGACTCTCTATCTCTTGCTCAAGGCGGCGGCCGGGGCCGGTGTCAAGGTGGTGATTCTTGATCGTCCCAACCCTCTGGGAGGATGCGAGGTTGAAGGTAATCTGCCACGAGTTGATTACAGCTCTTTTGTCGGTCTTTATCCTTTGCCGATGCGTCACGGTCTGACAGTTGGTGAGTTAGCCTTCTATTTTAAAAATTATGCCGGTATCGATGTTGAGCTTGATGTTGTTGAGATAAGCGGATGGCAACGGCGCGCCTATTTCAATGAAACCGGACTTTTTTGGGTTCTGCCGTCTCCAAATATGCCATCATTAAATACCGCTTTGGTCTATCCGGGTCAGGTTCTGCTTGAAGGAACCAACCTTTCCGAAGGTCGCGGGACAACCTTGCCCTTTGAGTTATGCGGAGCCCCTTTTATAGATCCTCGGGCGTTGATGGCCGAAATTGACCAACAATCTGCAAAAGGGTTGTTTTTGCGTCCGACGTGGTTTACGCCAACCTTTGACAAATGGGCTGGCGAACTTTGTGGTGGTTTGCAACTTCATGTTGTCGATTTGAATGAATTTTCATCATATCGTTTTACTTTGGCTCTGCTCAAAGCCGTAATCAAGCTCTATTCCAGCGACTTTTCCTGGCTCTCGCCGCCTTACGAATATGAGTACGAAAAACTTCCCATCGATATTTTAACCGGTGATCCGGAGATCCGTCAGACCCTGGAGAATAATGGCAACCTCAACCGCTTGCAGGAATCATGGGAAGATTCCCTGGAACAGTTTTATGAACAGCGCAGCAATGTGATTATTTATATGTGATGGCGTCGTAAAAAGTTCCGATATCCTGCGTTGTTGTGGTTTTTCAGACACTCGACATACTACATGTATGGTCTCGCGCCTGGAAAACCACAACATCTTGTCTATCGAAATTTTTACTTAGCCATCCCGTGATTTTTTTTACGAGTTCATTATATTTTTGGAGGAAAAATGAATAACCAGTGTAAACTTATTTCGGTTTTTTTCTTGATTGCAATTGCCGGTTTTATCTTTTCCGGTTGTGCCGGTAATTGTGGTTATGAACGCGGAGCCCGGGTTACTCCGGATTTTATCGCAGCTTCGGGGGCTAAAATTTATGTTCATCCGCCCAAGGATCAGACCCTCTCCGGTTGGATGGAGACCTATATAGATATGGAGCTGGAACATTTAGGTTTTACGCTAGTCGAAGATCCTCAGGCGTGCGATCTGTTAGCCTACTACTCTTATTCTTACGATTGGGATGAGCCTTCATACATTCGTGATTTTTTGATTGTTTTCAAACCTTATCCCGGAGATAATCCAGATCTGATTGCCTCTGCTAGTTGTTATCATCGGTGTTCATCTTCATTTACCCGGGCTGGCGGCCAGGAAGTACATGAAGCCTTTACGGCTTTGCGGGAAGAGTTTAATGCTGCCGCCAAAGCCGGAATCAAGGATTCATGGCAGTGAGGTTGAAGACTTAACTAAGGAGTTACCTGTTTTTCTGTTTTTATGATTATTTATAACAATGAGTATTTTGTGTTTTTTGTATGAGAAGACTTTATATCGCTCTGTTTTTATTGGTGTGTTCAGGGGTGTTTGGGGAGGGTCGTGGAGCGGAGAGCTATAGTCGTAAAGATGCCATGGCTAATGCTCACATAACTGAAAATGTTGTTACCGGAGCCGGGTATGATATAGTTCCGGGTACCGGCAAGCAGTTTCAAAGTTTTCAAAAAATAGTGGTTACCGGTAGTGAGTTTGATTCACTTATCAGCCGGGCGGCGTTACAGACCGGCTTAGATTCAACTTTAATCCGAGCTCTGATTAAAGTTGAATCTAATTTTAATCCACGAGCCCTCTCTCCCAAAGGGGCCAAAGGGTTGATGCAGTTGATGCCGGCCCTGGCTCGTTATTACGGGGTCAAGGAACCTTTTGATCCGGTTGCTAATATCATGGCAGGCAGCAGTTATTTAAAGGCTTTGCAGGATCGTTTTGTTACTTTGGATAAGACTCTGGCAGCTTATAAGACCAGTCCCTCACAGGTCGAAGAGCTTGGTGATGCGCCGCCATTTGCCGAGACCCAAAAATATATTACCCGCGTAAAATGGTACTATCAGAACTACTACAAAAGTCTAAATTTGGTAAATCTTAAGGGCGTACATGAGGCCTTCGATCAAGCTTGTTCAGCATTTGAAAAAGGTGATTTTCGCCGTTCTGCATATCTTTTTGGTTTGGTTCTAAATAAGTACCCGGCTTCATCTGAGACCAATTATAATCTTGCTTTGGTTGAAGAAAAACGCGGGAAACTGACGGAGTCTGTAAATCTTTATCGTCAGGCTTTACGTTATGATCCTTATTGTATGGAAGCTTGTTATAATCTAGCCATCCTCTATGAACGCCTCAGCCTTCTGGATGAGACGTTGCTTACCTTGAAAAGTTGTCTGCAATGTGAGTTGTCTCCCGTGAGTCAACGTCAAATCCGGTTTTACATGCAGGAGTTACGTCAATTGCAAAAGAAAACGCAATAGTGAATCCTTAGTATTTATTTCAACACTTCTCCCTTAAGATTAATTACCATCTCTTTGAGAGGGGATATTTTACCCGCCTTTTGCAGGGCATTTTTGACAGCTACCGGCAGGCCTGAGCAGCAGGGCACTTCCATAGTCACTACGGTTACGCTCTTGATCTCATTTTTAGTAAACATTTCAGTGAAACGTTCTTCATAATCCGGCAGATCGTCAAATTTAGGGCAGCCCATCATGACGACGCGGTCGCCCAGTAATTCCTGATGCAGGGCGGCATAGGCTACTGCGGCGCAGTCAGCCAGGATAAGAATGTCGGCGTTATTGAGGAATGGAGCATGGGCCGGGATCAAGCGGATCTGAACCGGCCAGTGGCCGAGGGCGGAGGTTGGAACCCGGCTGCCGGGGATCTCTTGAGTGTCGTTACAACTGCAACTTGAAAAGCTCTGCATTTGAGTTGATGGGCAGCCACAGGCCAGAGTTTCGGGTGCATCTGTCGAACTTTTTTCGGTAGTTTGGTTGGTATTGTCACGGTTTTTAAGATACTCTTCAACCGCTTCAGGGTCAAAATCTTCGGCCTCTCTCTCAATTATCGAGATCGCTCCCTGCGGGCAATCACCCAGGCAGGCCCCGAGGCCGTCACAATATTTTTCGGCGACAACTTTGGCTTTGCCGTTAATTATCTGGATAGCTCCTTCATCGCAAGCCGGAACACACTGGCCGCAGCCGTCACATAACTCTTCATCAATCTCGATAATCTTTCGTAAAATTTTCATCTCTATTCTCCATTATTTTGGCTTAATTTATGATAATACTTTTGCTGGCTAACTCACGGCCACTATCGGTTAAAAAGTCTTCTTTAATGTGGGTCGCAAATTCGTCTTGAGTAAAAGGTGTATCTTTATTTAAAAGTTGCAATTGATATATTTTAAGAGCATCATTTACACATTTAAAATCCAGACTTTCATTGTCACCGGGGTGATAGACGTGATTCAGGATGGCCATGACTTCTTGAGTTAACTCTTCTTTGGCTTTGAGTTTATCAAGAATCTCCTGGCCGATGCGGACGGCTTCATCTTCAAGTTCGTTAAGAGATGGGGCAGTTTCACTTTTATTTGCCAGTTTGGCTCCAATATTATGAAGATAGGCGGCGCAGAGAACGACCGCTGGCTTGGCCCCCTCTTCGGGGACAATCTTGGCGGCGAAACGGGCTACTTTAGTCGCTTGTCCGATATTCTTAAAATCTTTATGAAAGTGGAGTTTCATTTTAAGTGCGACCCGGTCTTTGAGCAGGTCGTCACGGCTGGCGAGGAGTTCTGGCGGTAGTTCCCCCATACATTGTTCAGCGTATTGGCAGTAAGAGGCACAGCCGAAATCCATTCTCGGATTGACTACCTGTTTGCCGCAACCTTTACATTTACAGGTGGTTTGATCTTTAAAAAATTCAATTTCAGTGCCGCATTCAGGACATTTGGAATCGAAGATTGCATCATGTTTCCAGTAACGGGAATCTTGGCCGGGACAGCGCATGGCATTTCCTCCTATTATGATTGAAATGGATTGTGAGAATAATTTGTGATTGATTTAATTGTTTTTAACCATTCTTAAATGTATTGTTATTGTCTTTTTATCCTCTTGGCGACAGATTATCATTGACTTAAGTCAACCTGTTGAAATATTATTGATGGCGTCGTAAAAAGTTCCGATATCCTGCGTTGTTTTGATTTTCCAGACACTCGACATACTACGTGTATGGTCTCGCGCCTGAAAAACCAAAATAACTTGTCTATCGAAATTTTTACTTAGCCATTCCGTGTTTTACGTCTTTGAGGAAGAGTTCTTGGGGGGCGAATGCATTATTATTGGGGATGTGTTAGAGGTAGAAACAGGTGACGCCGCCAGTGATTTTTTGATTCGGTAAAGCCTGATAAAGAATGATTTACAGCTAATATATTTTATGGTGAATATGATTGAAAACAGAGATAAATCGTTGGTAAAATGGCTTGGTGACACTTCACTTTTTGTCGGTATGGAGGAGCAATATCTTCAGGAGTTAAGCGGGATTGCCATGGTTGTCAGTTATAAACGGCGGGCAACTATTTTTAGTGAAGGTGATCCGGGTAATGGTTTCTATCTGGTTAAAGAGGGGAAAGTTAAGATTTATATGATCTCTCCAGATGGCAAGGAGCAGATCCTGCACATCTTTGGCCCCGGCGACCCTTTTGGGGAAGTGGCGGTTTTTGCCAGCCAAAGTTTTCCGGCTCATGCCGTAGCTCTGGAGAATAGTCGTTTGGTCTTCTTGCCGCGTGATGATTTTGTTAAGTTGGTTGCTGCCAACCCGGCTCTGGCTCTAAATCTGCTGGCGACCCTCTCCCAGCGTCTGTGTCAGTTTACCAAGATGATTGACGCGCTATCCTTAAAAGAGGTTCCCGGTCGGCTGGCGGCTCATCTGCTCTACTTAAGCAAAAAGCAGGTGACCGGAGACCATTTGCAACTAGAACTCTCTAAAACCCAACTGGCAAGTCTCTTGGGTACGATTCCGGAAACCCTTTCCCGGATGTTGAGCAAATTGCAGCGGGAAGGTCTCATTGTAATTGAAGGGGCTAGTATCACGATTGTTGATCGGGAGGGGTTGGTGGATCTGGCTGAAATCGGCAAGTTTTAATGCCTTAAGTGGAGTTTTTGTCCGATCATTATTTTTGAACTCTCAAGTCGATTGATTTTTTTCAATTTTGCAATCGGGATGCGGAAACGGTGACTGATTGCCGTCAGAGTATCGCCGTTTTTGACAGTGTAAGATGCCAGGTCATAATTTGATCTTCGGGGTACTGGTTTCAAGGTTTTTAAGATTGCAGCTATTTTATGGTTACAACCTTTTGGAAGGAGCAGGTTGAAATTACCGCTGGGCAGCCGTTTACTGATCAGGTGGGGATTAAGTTGCTTAAGAGTATGGTAGCTGGTGTCTAGTTGCAGGGCAAAATCGGTCAATGAAAATTCATTTTTCAGCTTTAACGAGACTGGTTTATTGGATAAAGGTTGGTAATATTGATCGTCGGGGAGCTTAAAACCATAGAGCTCAGGGCTCTTGAGGATTATTTTGATGGCGGCCAGGCGATAGAGGTAGCGCTCGCTCTCTCGGGGAAGGGAGAGATGATAGTAATCGTTGGATTTTTGCTCACTCATGGCATTGCTGACCCGTTTTTCGCCACAATTATAGGCGGCTAAGGCCAATGACCAGGTGGTAAATTTATCTTTTAGAAAAGCGAGATATTGTAAGGCGGAACGGGTTGAGGCGAAGAGGTCGAGTCGTTCATCAATGGTCGTGGTGATGCGCAGGTTTTGTCGGCGGCCAGTGGATTTCATGAACTGCCAGAGTCCGGCAGCTCCGGCCCGGGAGCGGATATCATCAATCAGAGCACTTTCGGCAACCGGTAGGAACTTTAGATCATCAGGCAGGCCCGCAGCTTTTAACTCTCTCTCAAAAAATGTAAAGTAACGGGCGCTGCGTTTAAGCCACATTACAACCTGGGCTCGATCATAGACCGCAATTGTAAATTCACGGTCAAGCATTTCTCGGCTGTATTGTTCATGCAGCGGCAAGGGTTCACCGCAGAAGGAGAGGGTTTCGGGAGGAGTAAAACCTATACCTTGATCGATTGTTGCCGCCCGTAGCGATGGTTGGTTGTCGGCTGGAGCCGCAAGCGGAGTTGTCAGCTGGAAGAAGATCATCCCGATGGCGAAGAGAATATATTTGATTTTATGTGCTTTCTTGCAGTACATAAGAGTATCTCTAATATTTTTTATGGTATTCGTCAAGTTATGAAAAAATTGTTCCAAAAAAGCCGAAAAATTAAAAAAAATCGCTCTTGGTTGAGCCGGTTTTTTCTCCTGTTTTTACTGATTGTGTCGTTGACACTAGCTCAGGTTTTTATTTTTGGCTATGTGAAGCCACCTCTGACTATTCCGGTTGCCAGGGCTTGGGTTGATTATGCACTAAAACGAGGATCTCGACCTCAACCCCATCGCTGGGTTGCACTTAAAGAGTTTTCGCCCAATCTGCGTCGGGCTGTTCTGGCCTCTGAAGATCAGCGTTTTTTGCGCCACTATGGATTTGATTTTATTGAGTTGGGCCAAGCCCTGCGTTCTTTGCATGAGGGGGGGGCTTTGCGCGGAGCCAGTACGATCTCCATGCAGACCGCCAGAACCATGTTTCTCTGGCCGGCTCGCAGCTGGTTGCGGAAATTTGGTGAAGCCTATTATACCTTGTTGTTGGAACTGGTTTGGAATAAAGAGAAGATTCTCGAATTTTATTTAAATAGTGTTGATTGGGGGCCTGGAATTCATGGCGGGGAAGCTGCAGCTCTGAAATATTTTCATTGTCATGCCATCGAACTGGATGCTGGCCAGGCCGCTTTACTGGCGGCAGTTTTGCCGGGGCCTCATCTCTGGCGGCCGGATCGACCGACTGCAGCTGTCAAACGCCGGGTTGAAAGGATTCGAAAGGAGATGGAAAAGGTCTCTCTAGTTGGAGATGGCAGCTCTTAACCTGGTTGCAATCGTCTTTAAGCTTGACAAGTTCCCGAAAACCGTTGTAGTCAGCTAAGGTCTCCTAATTAAAAAAATGGTTAACTAATCGAAGCTTTATGGGTTTCTTAAAGAATATCAAATTTTTGTGGCACGGTTCCTCTTCTTCGCCGTTGGCGGATGAGAATATTGCCGCGACACCATTGCCGGAAGATGAGGTTGCAAGTCATAAGGATGAGTCCAGAGTAGCTCTTTATAAAAGTGGCGAAGGCCGGGTTTTTTTGTCCGGACTGTTGTTTAGTCTTATCTTTCTTGTTCTGGTAGTTTACTATTTGGCAGTTGACATCAGAATTGGGCAGACTTTGTTGTTAGCCTTTGTTGCTCATACGTTAGGTGGTCGGGCTGCCGGGATCGGGCTTTGTATTGCCTTCGGTTTTTCAAGTTGGGTGACGATAGCTTTCAATATGTTTCTCGAGGTCTTGATTGTTTGTTTCTGTTATTCGTTGTTTGTCTTATCCTTTAAAAATTATCTTAATTGTAAATGGTTGACGATTGCCTCTCGAAATGCCGAAAAACAAGCTTTGAAACATAAAAAAGTCGTCTCTCGTTATGGTTGGTTAGGGATTTTTTCTTTTGTCATGATTCCTCTGCCGATTACCGGCCCCGCCGCCGGATCAATTATCGCTTATTTTTTGAAATTCAGTATTAAACGTAATTTTGCTGCTGTCTTTGGCGGTACCTTGGCATCAATCGTTATCTGGACCTATTTTTTTGATTATCTTGATAGCCATATTGCCTCTTTTAAATATGTTGTAATTGTGGTGTTGTTGATTATTTTGATATATTATTTTAAAACTCTCAAGAGATGGTTTACCCAAGAGATAGAAGAGTGAAGTCTATTTTTGCTGTGTAGGGCGGATTGTTTGGAGCATCCATTTTTTGACTTTAAATATGTTGAAAAAGTATTTTTACTTGAATGAGGAGGGCTTTAATGGAAACGAGATTGGCACTTAAAGGCGATGTTACAGATGTTGAAACCTGGGATGAATTTTCAAATGATCTTACGGCTGCAATTGATGCCGGGGTTGTTAGACTGGTTCTTGATATGGAAAAGGTGACCTATCTTAATTCGAGTGCCCTCGGGTCTATTGTGAGTGCTCAGAGAAAGATTGCTGATCGGGAAGGTCAGATGGTATTGGTTAATGTCTCAAAAAAACTGCTCCAGTTTTTCGAGCTCTATAATCTTACTGAAATTTTAACGATCGAATAGTTTGTCAGGTCAAGTGTTTTTACTTTAAATTTTGTTGCTCTCTTTCCGGTTTGACCGGGGAGAGAGTTTTTTGTTTGTACTCCTGGGAGGCTGCCCTAGAATAGTTCTTTTCTTAAATATTCATTTACTTCACTGAGACTTTCAATAATCATATCACGTTTTTTGGGGAGTTCTGTTGGAGTCAATTCAAGTGTAACCGCACCCTCATAATTGCGTTCTTTGAGCATGTAGAGAAATCGGGTTAAGGGTAGAATACCGCGCCCTGGAAAGAGGTGTTCCCGTTCGTGACCGTAATCACTGAAATGGATATTTTTAATCCTGCCGCTAACCAAGAGGCGTTGAAACTCGCCGAGAAAATTTGGATTGTGAGAACCTATATGGGTGGTGTCAAAGGTCATGAAAAGATTATGCATTTCAATGAACTTAAGCATGTCTTCTGATTTTCTGAGGATATTGGGGTTGTAGCGGATACGTTTACCGATATAAGGCATATTTTCTAATGTAACAATGACTTTGCTATCACTGACTAGAGTTTGGTAGTCTTTAATCTTATGGAACCAGAGTCGGAATGCGAAATCCGTCGGGAGCCAAAATGGTGGATGAAAATTGACCAGTGGGATCTCAAAGTCACGGGCCATTTCAATACATTTAATTAAAGAAGTGCCGCCATGTCCCCAGCCGTGAAGTTTGAAAAAAGGGGCATGGATCGAGAGAATCGGGCAGATCGGGAGTAGCTTTTCGATGATTTTATGAGGACTGCCGTTCTCAAATAGAGTGTTGATAATCAGTTCGACGCCGTCATAACCACATTCAGCCGCGATTTCAAAAATTTCTGAAAGCTTCATTGTATAAAGGGTACCGGCGGAAAGGACTACAGCCCGGCGGGGGACAAAAACTTTTGTTGGCGGGTTAACTGTGGGTTGTGAATGCATGGGTCTTTATATCGCTTGAACAGATTATGGTTCTAGATTGAAAATCCACCATCCTAATAACAAGAGTGCTGGTAAATTAAAACAAAAATCTTTATAAATTGGGATCTATTTTTCTATGGGTAAAGTTATTACTACAATTATTCCAATTTTTATGCTGATAATGTTGGGCGCTGGGGCTCGGCGTTTTGGTTTTATGAAGAGTGATTTTGTCGCCGCCGCCAATCGCCTGGTGTTCTATCTCGCTATTCCTGCCTTGGTCTTTCGAGCTTTGACCAAAGCCTCATTACGGACAGAGTTTGATCCCTGGTCGGTGCTCATGATGGTTGTTGCCGTTATTTTTGTGGTTGCGCTTACTGTGTTATACAATCGCAGGCGGAGCGTTGCCGACGGCCCTTTGTCGGGCACTTTTGCCCAAGCGTCGATCCATGGTAATCTCGGCTATATCGGTCTGGCGGTTGCTTTTTACTACCTCGATGAGAGTGGATTTGCTCGGGCCAGTATGCTGGTTGGCTTTTTGATGATTTTGCAAAATCTTTTTGGGGTTGTTCTTCTTCAGTACTACTGTTGCGAGAATGGGGTTTCCCGCAAGGCTCGGGATCTGCTTGTTCCGGTGCTCTTGAATCCGGTTATTCTTGCGGCTTTGAGTGGGATTGTTTTTAACTTAAGCGGCTTGGCGATGCCGCAGGTTGGGGATCGTTTTCTCTTGATTTTAAGCGGCTTGGCTTTGCCGATGGGGCTTTTGCTGATTGGTGCCACAATTTCTCTGGCTTTGCTTAGGCAATGGTTGCCGCAGGCTCTATTGGTTGCGTTCTTTAAACTTTTCCTGTTGCCCGCCGCAGCTCTTCTGCTCTTTCGTTTGACCGGGGTAGATGAACTGACTTTTGCCCCGGCATTGATTTTATTGGCGGCTCCAACCGCGACCTTGACCTATGTTATGGCCCGGGAGATGGGTGGTCACGTCGATCTCGCCGTTGCCTCGGTCTCTTTAACGACGATCCTTTCGGCTTTTAGTTACGCATTATGGTTGGGACTGTTGGAAAAAAGTTTTTGATGATTTTGCTGACTGGGCCGGGGCAGCCGTCAGCGATTGTGGTTTCGTCAATTTTTATGACCGGCATGAGATCTACAGTTGAACTGGTGATAAAAACTTCATCGGCTGATAAAATTTCTTCCAGAGTGCATTCGCGCTCAATTTGTTCAAGGCCATGTGCGGCGGCTTGTTGCAGGATGTAGTTCCGAGAAATACCTCCTAGAATATGTTGGTCGGCGGGCGGGGTGTAGAGGATTTTATTCTTTATAAAAAAGATGTTGGAAGCCGTACCTTCACGGACAATACCTTCTTTGGTGACAAAAACAGCTTCTTGACAGCCCATCTCTACAGCTTTTTGTTTCATCATGATATTGGGTAGTAAAGCGATACTTTTTATGTCGCAACGACTCCAACGGATTTCGGGGACGGTGATGATCGCAACCCCTTCACGAATCAGCTGCGGATCGTATTCGGGGTGCGGCCGAAAGGTCATGGTCAGATTAGATTTGAGATCGGCAGAGTAGTTATGGCGTCGCGGCTCAATTCCCCGGGTTATCTGAATATAAACCATAGTTTCGTTAAAACCTGCTTTTTTGATGCCTTGATCTATGATTTCAATAAACTCTGATAATGTATGAGGTAGTTTCAGGAGAAGTTCATCGGCACTTTTTTGCAGTCGTTCAAGATGCTCCTGGATGAGGAAAGTCTTACCGTTGCGCGTGACAATTACTTCGTAGATACCGTCAGCAAAAAGGTAGCCCCGGTCATTTATGGGGACAAAGGCTTTTTCCAGGGGGATAAAAGAACTATTAATATAGGCGATTTCAGGCATCTTCCCGTTTCTCCAATTAGTTCAACAGGTTGTTTTCTTGCTTTAAAACCAAGAAAATATTCTGATAAGTTTTGGTTCAGTG
>JAGGWR010000114.1 GCA_021163445.1 Candidatus Tharpella aukensis | reverse complement strand
GTCTGCAGCTGATTGAAGGCATCCCAGATATCGGCCTGCTCATCGGCCGGATTTTTCAATTCAATAACCGCCAGCGGCAGGCCGTTGATAAAAACCACCAGGTCCGGCCGCCGGTTCATTTTGCTGCCCTGAACTGTAAACTGGTTGACGATCAGAAATTGATTGTTATGAAAATTGTGAAAATCTATCAGCTGTGCATGATCATGACGGTTCTCTTTGCCGTCGCGATAGGTGACCGGTACCCCTTCAAGCAGCAATTTATGGAAAGACTTGTTATTTTGCAAAAGGACCGGTGACTGCGGTTTTTTGACCATAAGCGCCGCTTCTTCCAGGGTGGCAGCGGGCAGGTGAGGATTGAGGCGACTTAAGGCCGCAAGCAGGCGGCCGAACAAAACCACCTGGCGATAGTCCTCCCGCTCCGGCCTGGGGCCGTCATGGGCGAGATCGGGACCGTAGGTATAATCGTAGCCGCCTTCGCGGAACCAGTCAATACAGAGCTGTTCAAGCTGATCTTCGGTGATCATCGCTTACCCATTGTCTTTACGACATCGACACATTTATATGATATGTCGATATTTTGCATATTTTTCGACAGGTTGAAAATAACCAGGCAATCACATTTTTGATTTTTTGCCTTTTTCACTGCCGTCATACAGCTACCTCCTCAATGGTGGTTTTAGCCTTTCCGACACTGATCTCGCCGTAGAGAAGCTTGGGGAGAAGGGTATCGCGGAGGTTGGTTAGAGTCATGCATTCCAGACGTAACCCAATTTGTTGAGAAAGCAATTTACCGATTAAATCGAAAAGTTTCAAATTAACATTTGGCGTAGTACACAATGCTTCCCTAAGATGACTTCGTTTGATATGTCCCATTGTTACAGCTTTATCTGCGGCAATTTGCTGGAAAATAGCAAGGTGGTGCTTCGTCCAGAAATAATAAAACCATTTGGGGAAACTATCAGATGTGACTTTGAATAGATGTTGGTTTAGGGCTGCCTTGCCACCACACCATAAATCCACCATCAACGAGCCTGACCAAGAGAAAACAACATCTCCATTATCAATGACGCAGGCCGGATTTATGTTTGGGGATGCCTTTTCGTTACTGTCAGTCATTCCCTTTTTTAACTGAGCAATTTTCACGACTGGTAGAAAGTTATTTTCATTTTCAGGACGGAATTTTTGCAGAGCAAGTCCATTTTGGTAATGGGCTATTTCATCTAGCGGTTTCACCTGCCACCCTTTCGGTATCAACCCCAGTTCCGATTCCACCAGTTCGTCGGGGAAGAGGGCTGCGGTGGTGGCGAGTTGGGAGAGTTGGTCAGCGGGGAGTTGATTCAGCTTTGTATCGCTCTTACCGCTGATGGCGCTCATCGCGGCACGTTCCGGGTTCCGGCCGTTCTCTTTGGCCGCGATCTTGGCCTTGACCGGCTCAAAATCGACAAACCAGGATTTGAAAATGGCCTGGGCGATCTGCTCCAAAGTCTGGTTGATGCAACGGTTGAGTTCGATTTTGTCGTCTATGCTTTTCGCAGTTGCAACAATTAATTCTCTTTCCTCTTTGTCAGGGACTTTTAAGATTAAATCTTGTAACTGTTTAGTGTCAAACTTACCAGCGCCTATCCCAGTATTTTCAACCATTTGGAGAAGATTGTATTGTTGCGAAATAAGCCAATACAATAAAAACCAAGGGTCTAAAATTTCATCTTTCAGTACATTATCTTTGATTCTTATTCCCTTAACATCTTGATTAAAAGACACCGGGCGTAACGAAATGCCAACGGGTATTCTTTGGTGTAAAGAACTGCCCCTCACTAGCAATAGCACTGTATCCTCTGGAACAATCTTGGAACCTGCCTTTAACCCTTCTTCAGTAATTTTAAGTTTCGAGTCACTATATCGACTTCCATACATTGACGAGGCACTTATCCAGGGAATATCTCCATTCCAATATTCATCTCTTTTTTTGGAGGGAGTGCCACCTGAATACCAATCTGTGAGGTCTCCCAAACGGTACTCTTTCCACTTAGCACTCATAACCCAACCCCGCCAGATTTTCTCTGATCTGTTTCTCCAACTTGGCACTCTCAGCAAACTGCCCCTTAAGCTGACCCGTCAGTCGCGCTATCTTCTCAGCAAAAGGCTCACCGTCATCCTCCTCTGCGGCGGTCCCGACATAACGTCCCGGTGTGAGGACATAATCATGTTTGGCGATTTCTTCTGTAGTAGCGGACTTACAGAACCCGGCCTCGTCTTCATATCCCTCGCCCTTGCGCCAGGCATGAAAAGTTCCGGCAATCTTGGCAATATCCTCTTTCTTGAAATCCCGTAGAACCCGATCTTTCATGTACCCTAAGTTGCGGGCGTCGATAAATAAAACCTCACCGGAGCGGTTCCGGAAATTGTCGTGTTCCCGCTTATTTCTCGTCAGAAACCAGATGCAGGCCGGGATCTGGGTGTTGGTGAAGAGTTGGCCGGGGAGGGCGACCATACATTCGACCAGATTGTTTTCAACCAGAGCTTGGCGAATCTTACCCTCATTTTTGGTG